>CAIMWN010000249.1 GCA_903845155.1 Oligoflexia bacterium | reverse complement strand
TCAGTGCTTATGCGACATGAATACAATGATTTTATGTCGTTCGGTACAAATCTCACAGGTGTTGTTGAACTTATTAAATAATGCAATCGATGGCATCTGCGATTTACCTGAAAAATGGATCCAGTTGAGAGTGGAGGCGGAGCTCGATAAAATTAAGTTCTCGGTCATGGATAGTGGTCATGGGATTGAGCCTGATATTCTTGCAAAAATATTCACCCCATTTTTTACCACCAAAGGCGTAGGTAAGGGGTCGGGTTTGGGGTTGAGTATTTCTAAAGAAATATTAGAGATGCATCACGGGACACTTATTTACGACGAACACGCTCCCCACACTTGTTTCGTATTGAGTATTCCAAAAAAACAGTAAATGAAGTCAGGTCGCATTAAGCGTGCATGATCGTCAATTTTTTGAGCTGGAGCGACTACTTTTGCTTAATGAACCCAGATTGAGTATCATTTTAGCATGAGCACACTTCTTTCCCGTAACCCTAAAACAGGGGCGATTATAAGAGAAATTGAAAAAACGGAAGTTGTAAACCTTCCGCAGATGTATGAGCGCGCAAAACGTGCGCAGACACTCTGGTCAAAGTTAGCGGTAAAAGAACGCGCGAAGAAAATGCGTCATCTGCGTGAAGTTCTCATCCGCAAAGTCGATGCAATTGCCCAGGTGATTCATGAAGAAAATGGTAAACCCACTTTTGAAGCACTTGCTTGCGAATTACTTCCGGCAATTGAGCTGATTACTTTTTTTACCGGCATTGCTCACCATAAACTCAAGGAAAAAGAGCTTTGGATGCGAAACCCATTTATGCGCTACCGGCAGAGTAAAATCTCGTACGAGCCTCTCGGCACCGTTGCGGTGATTGCTCCGTGGAACTACCCATTCTTTCTGGCTTTTGGCGATATAGTAGTCGCAGTACTGACGGGGAACGCCGTGATCTTTAAGCCGAGTGAATATACTTCGTCGGTTGCAAATGAAATTCAAAAACTATTTGATGAGTCAGGGTTTCCGGTGGATCTAGTACAAACTCTCTATGGAGAGGGTGATTTGGGCGCAGCGATTATTGATCAGAAGCCTGCAAAAATTTTCTTCACTGGAAGTGTACGTACTGGAAAAGCGATTATGAAACAGGCTTCACAATATTTGATTCCAGTGACCTTGGAGCTCGGCGGGAAAGACGCAATGATTGTCCTTCCCGACGCAGATTTGGATTATGCGAGTTCAGCTGCGCTTTGGGGCGGATATACAAATTCAGGGCAGGTTTGCGCGTCGATTGAGCGCTTAATTGTGCATGAAAGCATCGCGGAAAAATTTAAGGACTTACTGAAGGAGAAAGTTGCTCATCTATCGACTGATACTGATCTTGGTGTCTGTACGATGGAAAAACAAAAAGATGTGTACGAGGAGCACCTCCGAGATGCACGGGAAAAGGGAGCCGACTTTTACTGTGGTGGGAATATGAGCCAGGATCGCACTCGAATGTTACCAACATTAGTGAGTGGCGCGAATATCGAGGAAACCAAAATATACAATGAAGAGACTTTCGGTCCTGTGATCGCAATGACCACCTTTAAGTCAGTGCAAGAGGCGATTCAAAAAGCGAATGCGAGTCCCTATGGCTTGTTGGCAAGCGTGATCACTTCAAATGTTGCTCTCGGTGCTGAGATTGCAAAAGAAATTCAGGTCGGAAGTGTGCTCGTTAATGAAGTGGTGTTTACTGCGGGGATGCCCGAGACTCCTTGGGGCGGTATGAAAGACAGCGGTTTTGGTAGAAAACACTCCGAAATGGGACTTTATGAATTCGTGCACGTAAAGCACATTAATAAGCCTAGATTTGGATTCGTCACTTTTAAATCTTGGTGGTGGTATCCCTACACTGAGTACCAAGGTGCATTTTTTCGATCGTGGATTGAGCTTTATCGAGGTGGAGTTTTAGAGAAGCTTTCAAATCTCCCTCACTTTCTTTGGTGTTTGATTAAGTTTCTCAAAAATGAACCCAGGCTTTGAAAAACAAAAAGGCAAAAACGCTTTCGGTATCATCCGTCGTGTTTTTGCCTTCTTAAGTTTAATTCGATTTAAAATGCCTAGTGATTCAATAAGCCGTGCGCATAAACACTTGGACCTGACCAAAGGTCAAGTCTGCGTTCGTAGGTCAGTTCTTTATTCATGTTTTTGAATAGCATTTTCGCGTTAAAATGCTTTAGCTGTGAATGGCCTTCGAAATCAGCATTAATTTCGAGTAAGCCATCGCGGAGGGTAGCAGTTCCGTAAGAAATATCTCTCGCCCAGCGAAAAGTAACCGTCCAAACATTCAGGGTTCCGGTGGGAGTAAGTCTTGCATCTAAGCTAGATTCGCACGCCCCTCTCCCTGGGCCTTGCCAGAAGCCTTCTTCGCGCCAAAGTACGTCGAAATTAGAATTTCCTTTATCAATAAAATGAACTTGTCCGTGAGTAAGTATGCATGGCTCGCGAACTGCATCATTGTGAAGAGTGCCAGAGTAGGAAGCAGTGGAGATCGCTGGTTGAGCTTGTGCAAACGCGCTCAAAGTAGTGAATGTAACCATCATGGCAAAAACAGCAAAAAACATAATTTTCATAATTTCCCCCTAATGAATGACGTTAAATGTGGCTTACCTCAGTTATAGCTTCAACTTTTTTTAAGTTACAGCTTTATTTTAACTGGAGAAAAAGGTAGCTAAGCTAAATGTCGCTTCAGTTCCTTAAAAATGGCCAAATCTATGATTCGGGTGAATGTGTGCCTGGATTAAACCTGCTTGCTCATGCTCAGTTAATCGAGTTAGACATAGGTAGCCAATGTGGAGGACACGGTAAGTGTGGCAAAGATAGAGTGATTTTAGCTTCGAGTGACCAAAAGAAAGTAAATCCCCCCACGCAAATTGAACTTCATCAGCTGAGTGCTGCGGAGCTTATGCAGGGGTACCGTTTGGCATGTCAGTGTTTTCCGAACACTTCGGATTTGAGAATTTCTGCACAGATTCCACCCAAAGAATAAAGATATTGGGATTCGAGGCAATTTCTGTTACTCTCCGCTCAACCACATCAGACGGGCAATCGCTGGCTTTAAACTACTCAAACGCATAGCGCTTGAGCGCAGTAAAGCGGGAGGAAAGTCCGGGCTCCGCAAAGTACAGTACCGGCTAACGGCCGGGGAAGCTTTTGTAATGAAAGCTTCACGGAAAGTGCCACAGAGAATATACCGCTGATTTCGTAACCCTTAAGGATACGAAATCAGTAAGGGTGAAAAGGCGAGGTAAGAGCTCACCGCTTGATCAGTGATGATCGAGGCACGGAAAACCCTACTGGGAGCAAGACCAAATAGGAAGTGAGTGTGTTCCGCAAGGAATGCTACAAGTTACTTTACTTGTCATAGCTTCGGGTTGGTTGCTGATGAATGTTGCTAGCAATAGCACGTCTAGAGGAATGGTTGCCTCCATTCGCAAGAGTGAAGACAGAACCCGGCTTATAGTCTGATGTGGTTAATTTTCTTGTCTGTAAATTGGATTCCACCTTTTTTAAGTGGAATACCTCCCCAGACTTCCTGTCTTACTCGCTTTGGCCCGTCGTGGGCCCGCTCGATATGTCGGCATTCCACTCAAAAAAGGTGGAATCCAATTTGCACGCAAGCAAAACACTTTATCTGAGGATGGGAATGGGCAAGGCCAGTTTAAATACCGGCGACTTGGGCGGCGTGGGCAGCGTGGATTTTATCCTTTAAGATATTTCCCAGAACTTGCTTGAACGCATTCACAATGTTCTCTGAGTAATGCGGGAAGATCGTTTTGTTGAGTGTGATGATGACTTCAGCGTCGCTCGTATGTTTTTTGGCAACTTCATAATATGAATTAATTAAGCTCAATATTTCAGCCATCGGATGAAGTTGTGTGCCGCCCACTCGATTCGGAAATCCTGATTTGTCTTTGCGTTCATGATGCTGACGAATGACCTGCAGGGTTACTTGAGGGACATCAGTATGGTGAGCAACTAAATCAGCACTTTGAGTAGGATGTTGTTGATAATAAGCCAATTGCTGTGGGGGCAATTCATCAGAAAGCTTATCTGAGAGATCGCCGTAAGGCGTTTTGTAGAGAGCAATATCTTGAAGGACGCTAGCGAGACCCAAGATTTCTAGTGTCGCTGTTTTTTCAAAACGGAGCTGCTTACAGATGAGCATCGAGTAGGAAGCACAAAAAACAGAACGATCGCATTTTTGCGCTTTATCAATCATGCTAGAAAGGGTGCCTTCTTCATCAGATTCGATTTTTGAAATCAATTTAAACAAATCGCCCAACATCGCCTGAGTGTATTCCACTAGAGACTCATTCACTCCTGCTTGCTTCATTTCGTTCAAAACAGCGCGTGCATTCACCATGACCTCGGCTGTTTTCCATCCTGGAGGATAATCGGGGTTGTCTAAAAAGTTTGATTTTGCAGTATGAATTGCGGTGCGACTTTCTTCGACTTCATCTTCGCGAACATAGAGATATCTGTTTCTTTGTGCCGCTTTTGAAAGGTAAGTGGGGTCAATACTTGATTCTTTTTCTGCAAATAAACGAATGGCGCCGTCATCGGCGACGATAAAAATATTATAAGGATAATGGGTGCCGGTAAAAAAATCGGAAATGGGCAATGCAGTATATCCTGCGATGATTGATTCCTGAGGAACTTTGCGTGGAACAACGTCAGTGGTGGTTAGATGTGTTTTTAACGATGAAATTAAAGTCTGAAATGGTTCTGTTCCGGAAAAGATGCCTTTGATATGGGTGCTTTTCATGACCCGTTGGCCATTCTCGTTATTTCGGTTTAAGGTACTTTCAAATAAAAAAACGGGAAGCGCAGGTCGATGGGTAAGCGCGATTTCAAGAAATCGAAATGCGGAGAAGCTAGTGTCGTCAGGACTCAAGAAGACCCCTGAAATTTCCATGTCAGGATTTGTGATCCACTGGAGTGCTTGCACCATCGAAGTGGTGATCATTGCAACATTATTTGATTCCTTGATCAGGCGATCCAGGATCTGGCCATTTGAGTGCACAAACAAAGGTCGATTCATGTTAAAAAGTTTAACATGCTTTTATTTAAGCAGCCTTCGCTTTTTCTATAATTCCTTGTAAATTCTTAAAGGCGCCCACTACACGGTCAGAATAATGAGCAAAAATGTCTGTCTCCATTGTTGACGGATCACCTGAGTGATCCAGATACGCGTTTATGAGACTTAGCACTTCTGCCATCGGGTGAAGCTGCATTCCGCCAATTCTTCTCGGGAAGCCGGTGCGGTCTTTACGTTCATGATGTTGACGCATTACTTGGACAGTTACGTCTGGAATGCTGGTATGTTGCGCCACTAAGTCAGCGCTGAGGAATGGATGCTCGTGATAATAGGCGAGTGCGGTGGGGGACATTTCATGGGGTTTAACATCATAGAGATCGCCATAAGGAGAATTCATGAGTGAAATGTCTTGGAACAGACTCGCCAGGCCCAAAATTTCGACGATGGCATTTTTTTCAAAACGCAGGCTTTTACACATTAAGATCGAAAGCGTGACGCAAGCAATATTTCGGTCGCAGTTCTTTGCTTGATCGATAAAGGTTCTTAATTTCGTTTCCTGATCTATTTGTGAAACCAAGTGAAAGACATCGGTGAGCATAAAGTGTGTGTGCTCAACTAAAGTATCGGACAGCCCTGATTTTCTCATTTCGTTGAGGAGCACTTTTGCATTGTAGAGGACTTCTGCCGTTTTCCACGTGGTGGGAAAAGCGTGCAGGTTCATGTAGTGCGCTTGAGTGTCTTTCAGGCTTTCTCGTACGTTTTGAATGTCTTTTTCGCTCACATAAATCCATGGGCTTTTTTCAAGAGCGCGGGTGAGATACTCCGTGTCGACTGCGCTACCGGCAGCTGCAAGGAGATGGAGGTCGGTGTTCTTGAGTTTATCTTCCACAAACACGTCAAAAGGATAGGTGGCAGAACTCACGAAGTCGATAATGGGTACTGCGATGAAGCCAGCATGAGTACTCCGTTGGGTTTTTCTCTCTCGAACTAAATGTAACGAGCATTGGGGATGTGTTTGAATGGGTTTGAGGAATTCGCCAAACGACTCACTTCCTTTAAATGCGCCTCTGACGTGGTTTGATTTGAGCAGCATCCGGTATGACGGAGAGGTGTGGTCACCTTCATCATGGATAATGAAAACCGGCGTTGCGGGTCGTTGAAGTAGCAAAATTTCTAAGAAGCGTAAGGCACTGTAATTGGTATCATTTGGATTCAAATAAACCCCTGAAATGGGAAGGTCTGGATTGCTAATCCAGCGCAGTCCTTGAATCATAGAAGGAGTGAGTAAAGCTTCGGGGCCCGCCTCTGTTCGAATCCTTCGAATAAAATCCTGATTAACATTGATAAAGAGCGGTTGCGTCATAGATAACAGTATAGGGGCAGAATAGTTGACGCGCAAGGTCAATTATTCTCAATATAATTCATTTACTTAAGTCGACCCCCGGTAAAAATAGCTGAGTAAAATTGGTTTAGTCTTAGAGGAAAGTAGTGTAAACAATGACCCATGAAACCATGGAACGTATCTGATTCTCTCAAGCTCTATCACGTTGAAAACTGGGGGGATCAATATTTCAATATCAATCCAGGCGGAAACCTCACCGTTCACCCGAGACAAAACCTCGGACCCGGCATTGATCTCATGAAAGTGGTTGCAGAAGCCGCTGCTCAGGGACTTGAAATGCCGATTCTGATTCGGTTTCAAGATATTATTCGTCATCGCGTAATAGCGCTCAATGAAGCCTTTAGAAAATCAATTGCAGAAGCAAATTATGCGGGGAAATACCAAGGTGTTTATCCAATTAAAGTAAATCAAATGCGTGAAGTGGTTGAAGAGGTCGTAGATGCAGGCCGTGAGTACTCCTACGGATTGGAAGCGGGTTCAAAAGCGGAATTAACTGCCGTGATTGCCCAAGATCTCGCGCCAGATGCTCTGACCATTGTGAATGGGTATAAAGATCACGCAGTCATCAAGCTTGCGTTGATGGGGATTAAGCTTGGTAAAAAAGTATTGATCGTGATTGAGAAACTTTCTGAAGCGCCAGAAATTGTGCGGATTTCGCGTGAATTGGGAGTGACTCCACTTTTGGGTCTTCGCTGTAAGCTAAACTCAAAAGGCAGCGGAAAGTGGGAATCGTCAGGCGGAGAGCTCGCAAAGTTTGGTCTCACCACGCCAGAGATGATTTACACTGTAAACTATTTGAAAGAGCAAGGAATGCAATCAAGCATTCAGCTTTTACATTTTCATATCGGATCTCAAGTCACCAACATCAGAACTATTAAAGATGCAGTAAAAGAAGCAACTCGTATTTATGCTGACCTTTACAATATGGGCTGTAAAATGGAGTACTTGGATGTGGGCGGCGGGTTGGGAGTGGATTACGACGGATCTCACACGGATTTTGACAGCTCTACCAATTATTCATTGCAAGAGTATTGCTCTGATGTGGTTTATTCTATTCAGGAAATTTGCTTAAGCGAAGATGTTCCAGTTCCTACTATTGTTTCTGAGAGTGGCCGTGCAATTGCTGCCCATCACTCGGTTCTGGTGGTGAATATTTTTGGAAGCATTGAAGTGGGCAATACTCCGGTCGATTTACCGGAAACCGATGATGAACATAATGTAGTTAAAGAAATGCGTTACACCTATCAGAACATGACCATGAAAAACATGACTGAAAGTTTGAACGAGGCGATGCAGCGGAAAGAAGAAGCGCTCAGTAGTTTTAAATTGGGCGTACTTGATCTAATTGATCGCGCAAAAGTGGAACATATTTTTTGGAAAGTTTGTAAGAAGGCAAACGCCTGGGCAGGTGAGCTTCGTCACGTGCCTGAAGAAGTGGAAAAGCTCAGTAAAATTCTAGCCGATCAATACTTGGCAAATTTTTCAATATTTCAATCCATGCCCGATCACTGGGCAATTCAGCAGTTATTTCCAGTGATGCCCGTTCATCGCTTAGGTGAAGAGCCTAATCATACGGCAACATTAGTAGACATTACCTGTGATTCAGATGGAAAAGTATCTAAGTTCATTGATCTTCGCGATGTGAAGGACACGATCAAGTTGCACCCGCTTAAAGAAGGCGAACCTTATTACGTCGGCTTGTTCTTAACCGGCGCTTACCAAGATATTATGGGCGATCTTCATAATTTATTTGGTAAGGTGAATGAGATTCACGTTTTCCTCGATGATACTGAGCCAGGTGGATATTATATTGAAGAAGTCATTCGTGGAAATAATGTCGCTTCGGTCCTCTCATGGATTCAATATTCTCCGGCCCATCTTGAAAAAGAAATCAAAGGTCTGATTGATCGCAAAGTACGTGAAGGCGCTGTGAAGCCTCGCGAAGGCGTTGAGCTTCAAAACTTTTACGAAAATGTCCTCCAAGGTTATACCTACATTGATACACTGAAGCCTAGTTTAGTGGGTAAGACGAGCCTTATCGTTAGAGATGATTCAGTAGAAACAACTTTGGAAATTCCGGGAGCTGCGATATTGCAATGAAGATACTTAATCAAGGGTTTGATCACGTAGAGTTTTTTGTTCATGAAATCGATATGCATGTTTCTACGTGGGAACGAATGGGCTTTGAAAAAGTTGCAGATGTAGTGGTTGCGGCTAAAGGGGCGCGTCACGTGGTGATGGGGCAGGGCTTTGTCCGCTTGCTTCTTACTCAATATAATGGCGGACCTGAGTCTAATGAACAAACGGGTTATAGCTTTCTAAAAGCACATGGCGATGGTATCGGTGTACTTGCGGTTGAAGTTGAAGATTCAGCGGAAGCGTTCAGGGAAGTGGTTGCTCGCGGCGCTCGCCCTGCGATGGAGCCGAAGTCATTTGAAACTGAAGAGGGTACCTTGGTGCTTTCTGAAGTGTGGACTCCCGCAGATTTTCGCTATCGTTTTGTAGAACGAAAATTGAAAGGCGAAGCAAAGCCTGGAACTGGAAACTTTAAGAATAAGGCCCCATTGATTGATGGTGTCAGTGTAGCGCGTTTGGAAAGCCCCTCGCCCACGGGCATCATGAAAATTGATCACCTTACCAACAATATCGACATGGGCCAGTTCAACACCTGGGTGCATTTCTATACTCAAGTTTTTGGTTTTAAAGCCGTTCGCAGGTTCAATATTAAAACGGGGCGGACGGGGCTCCTTTCAGATGTAGTTCAAAGTGAATGTGGACGCATCAAAGTGCCCATCAATGAAGCGACTGAAAAAGAGAGTCAAGTTCAGGAGTTTGTGGATCG
Organism: Oligoflexia bacterium; assembly: GCA_903845155.1. GTDB lineage: Bacteria > Bdellovibrionota > UBA1018 > UBA1018 > CAIMNF01 > CAIMNF01. Next base: position 13,151 of record CAIMWN010000249.1, on the reverse strand, counting down.
ATTTAAAGGCGCTGGCGTTCAGCATCTTGCGTTTCAAACGACCGACATTATCAATGGTCTAAAAACTTACCGTGAGCGCGGATTTAAATTTCTAAGCGTTCCCTCAACCTATTATGACGTGGTTCCAACCCGTGTTCCTGGCGTGAAAGAAGATTTAAAAGTGCTTGAGTCGCTTGGGATTCTTCTTGATGGCGAAGGCGGCGGATACCTCATGCAAATTTTCACACAAGAACTGATCGGACCTTTCTTTTTAGAACTCATTCAACGTAAGGGGAACGATGGTTTTGGTGAGGGCAACTTCACCGCACTCTTTGAGGCAATTGAACGCGATCAAATTAAGCGTGGAGTACTGAAGGCGTAATTGCCGAAGGAGCCTTGGTGCTAAAGTCCAATGTAGCTGCAGTTTTTAATGAACGCAGAAAAAAGCTAATGGCCATGGACCCTGACGGCTGTTTCGTACTTTTTGGGGCAGGCGAAGTCACTCGTAACAACGACGTTCATTATTCATTTAGGCAAGATTCCAATTTTCTTTATCTCACTGATTTTGATGAGCAGGATGCGGTATTAGTGCTGGTGGCTGGGGAAACCCATCTCTTTGTGTTGGAGCGAGATCTGGATCGCGAAATCTGGGACGGAGAACGTTATGGAGTTGATCGAGCAAAAGCTGTTTTTCAAGTTGATCACAGCTATTTAGTAAAAGAGTTTTACTCCAAGCTTGAAGAGCTCTTAGCAGATGCTAAGCGAGTATATTATTCACTCGGTGAAAATAATAACAAACGAGATGCCATGATGATTTCGGTCTTAAAGCGTGCGTCTCGCTACCAGGGCAAGGGATCTCATGGATCGTTGCCACTGCTCGATTGGCAACCCCTCGTTTCAAAACTTCGGATCGTAAAAGATGATTTTGATTTGCAGAATATACGTAAAGCCTGTTCAATCAGTGCTCGTGCCCACACTCTTTTACTGAAGCGCGTTCGCGCAGGCATGAGCGAGTTCGAAGCTAGTGCAGAGTTTCAATATTTTGTTTTTAAGAATGGCTGTACTGACCTCGGTTATGGGCCCATATTCGCGGGTGGATACAATGCAACAACTCTCCATTACTCCCGGAATAATGAACTGCTGAAGCACGGTGATCTATTGCTGGTGGATGCGGGTGGAGAAGTGAATTCATATACTGCAGACATCACTCAGACATTTCCGATATCGGGTACGTTTTCTACCGAGCAGAAAAAAGTGTACGAGAAAGTATTGCAGGTGAATCGGACTATTATTTCTGAAATTAAACCGGGCCTGACTTACCGTGATGTTCATACTCGTTCGGTTGAACTCATTATCGATTCACTGCTTTCCCTGGGTGTGTTGACTGGTTCAGTAAAAGAAAATATTGAAAGCAAAGATTACCGCAAGTATTTTCCTCACGGACTTGGCCACTACTTGGGTCTTGATGTTCATGACGCAGGCCTTTATGACAACCGCGGCGTAGATGTGAAACTTGAAGCCGGAATGCTGATCACCGTTGAGCCGGGGCTTTATTTTCGTGATCGAGGGAATCCTTATTATGGTATCGGGGTGCGTATTGAAGATGATGTGCTTTTGACCGATAATGGATGTGAGGTGCTTACCCACGAGCTTCCTCGAACTGTGGATGAAATACAAAATTTAAGGACCATCGCAAACTCGTGATTAAGTTAGGACCGTTTGATTTAGACCATCCCTTTTTGTTAGCACCTATGGCTGGAATTACGAATTCGCCGTTCCGTCGCCTCATGCGCAAATACCAGAGCTCCCTTGTGATTTCAGAACTCGTTTCTGCCAATGGAATTGAATATGCGTCTCATCGTACGCTTGAGCTTTTAAAGTTTACGGAAGAAGAGCGGAAAGTTGGCCTTCAAATTTTTGGTGAAGACGAAGAAAATCTCGTTCGCGCATGTCAGGTAGTTGAAAAAATGGGCGCTGACTTCGTCGATTTAAATCTGGGCTGCCCAGTGCCTAAGGTAGTAAAAAAAGGAGCGGGAGCTGCCATGTGCAGGAATCCATCGGAGCTCGGGAAAATTCTTGCGTCGATGGTGAAGTCAGTAAAAATTCCGGTCACGATTAAAATTCGTACGGGTTGGGACGCGACACTCAGAAATGCAAATGAAATTGTAAAAGTGGCGAGTGATGCGGGAGTAGCGTGGGTCGCGATTCACGGCAGGACACGTGCCCAAGGGTACAGCGGAGATGCCGACTGGGATTTTATCGGAGACGTCAAAGCGAAAAGCGCGCTTCCGATTATTGGAAATGGAGATGTGGTCACGCCCGAACAAGCAGTTAAGCGATATAAAACCTATGGAGTAGACGCGGTGATGATCGGCCGAGGTGCGCTTCGAAATCCATTTTTATTTGAACAGAGTTTTGATTTATTCGAGGGCCGCACTCCACAAGCGATTACTGCCGATCGTTTGATTGGATTACTCGACACGCAGAAATTATATTTAGCCGAATCGTTTGAAGGGCGCGCTTCCATGATCCATGCGCGTAAATTTCTTGCATGGTACTCAAGCGGTTATCCTGGCTCCGCAGAATTTAGAAGAAAGGTATTTACGATCCCCGACGGTGAAGTTCTCTGGGATGAAACACGCAACTTTTTCAGAACCGCATTTGAACAACGAGATATGAGTTTTTTAAGCGAACCGTTCCTGATGGGCGGGCACGGTTAAAAGGTCGGGCCCACCTTTTGGTTTAGCTTTGCGTCATTTTTTAACTGTTGAAATGCGGCTAAAACTAATATTTTGAGGTCTTGATTTGAGCTAATTTATGCTCGAGGCCCGCATGCAGGTGTGGACCTGTAAATTCAAAACCCAAGCGCTCTAAAACGCTTACTGAAGGTTTGTTTTGAGGAAGTACAAAAGCATAAACCCACATTGTTCATGAGATCGGATAGATGGTCAATGTCTTGATGCGTCCAGGGGCGAATGATCAGCCGATCAGTTTTAAGCATGGACTAATTTTAGGGTGCTTTTTGTGGGCAATCAATCCCCAATCTCAAATCATCCATGCCTTTTTGAATTTCGTCCTGAATGCGATTATAAATTCGGTCAATAGAGTTTGCTCCATATCGCTCATCTTGGCCAAGTTCAAGCGGATCCAAGGGGTTGCCGACTTTGATTTTTATTCTTGCCGGAAAAATGGGAACTAACGGTGTATGAAAAAAAATAAAAAGGACGGCAAGGATAGTGACCCAAAGTGGCACATGTGAATAGAAGATTGTAAATGCAGCTGCCGAAAAAAAGATCTGCCCTAATGTAATGGGAAAAACAGTGAGGCCCACCATGCGTGGAACAATTAGAATTCGCGCAAGTAATTTACTTCTGATTAAAACGGGGTTGACCATGTGATTGCCTGAAATTGAAATAGGCACAACGGAAACTTTAGATGCTACGGCTATACTAGCGAAACCCTTATGTTGACCCAAGTCGCATAGATGGCGTTCGGTGAATGGGCGGAGGCCCTCTTCGGCACCACCGGGAAAAATGATGAGTGAACTTCCCTGATTTAGTATATCCACAGCCGCGTCAAACGTAGCTGGAATTGCGCCTATTTTTTGCATAAAATGACGGATGGGTGGGCTCTTGAAAGCGATACGGTGAGCGAGTCCATAGATGGGTTTGTTTTGGTTTTTTTTCCAGGAGTCGAGTAAGGCGAAAATTTCAATTCCAGATCCGATATTATGATTTGAAATGAAGAGATAAGGGCCATCTTGTAATTTTTCAAATCCCTTCACCTGGCAGCCAAAAAGAAAATGAAACGCAGGCATAAATCGTTTAAGCCAGGAGTGAATGAAGTCTGGATCGCGCAAGTGTAGGGTGGTCACTTGTTTTTTCAATTTTAAAATAACTTACGCCAAATCTCTTCTTTGAATCCTACAGCGCCATTTTTGTCAGTTAACAGAAATGGGCGCTTAATGAGTTTGCCGTTTTTGGACAAGAGCGTGAGCGCTTCCGCTTCAGTCATGCCGGCTTTAATTTTATCTGAAATTTTTTGTTCACGATAAACTACACCTGAAGTGTTGAATAGATTTTTGAAGGTACCGCCATCTCGCTTCAAAAAAGTGAGCATCTGTTTTAACTCAGCTAAAGAAGGGGGTTGATCAATAATGGGAATTGCTTCGTAGTTTGCTTTCTTTTTGTCCAGAAACTTAAGGGCTTGTTGGCAAGTGCTGCAGCTTTTGTATTGGTAAATTTTTGTTGGCATAGAGTTCACTCCGGAAATAAAACTTTTAATGCTTCTTCAGGTTGAAGCAATCCTTGAGCCAATGAGCGAAGGATGACTAATCTTGCTTCGGTTTCGTTGGTGGGGCCGGCTGTGGCTTTATTATTAATGGCCTCAGTGACGGGTGGGTAGCTTGCCGATTCAGCGACCTGGGCGTTACTCAATGATGAAGGTGCGGCGCTTGATGTGGGTTGATCGGGCACGGCAATGCCGTTCGCAATGTACATGATTCTAGCTATCTTTTCGCGGAAGTGGGAAGGAAGTGTTTTTTCAAACTCAGCCATCTCGTGGGTAACATTAAAACCGGCCATCGTATTGTGCATGATGGATTGCATCTTCATCATTTGTTCGGGTGTGAGGGAGCGCATGAGTTCGCTCAATTCGGCGATGGCTTTTGGATTCAATTTAGTAGGGTCGATCATGGCGATAACATTAGTTTAAGTGAGGGGTTTTTACAAATCTTTACGGAAGTTGGAATGAGTGGTTATTTTCTTTGTTATTTGTTAAATAGATGGGATGAGCTTGCCTGACGAAAATCTTACCTTGATAGAAAAACTTCGCCGCATTCAAATTGAATGGCAGCTTGACGTTTTGGCTTTGGCAAAAATCACCCATACTTCGGCGGATCTCCTCAATCAGTATTTCGCATATTCAAAAGAAGAGTTATTGGCATTACCGTCCATACCGGATGGATTCGGTGCGGCAGTATCTTTAGTTTCGATTTACCAGAACTTAAGCCGGAGTATTTCTGACAGTGAAAAACAGAACGAATGGTTAATTACCCCAAATGACGCATACGATGGCCATAAACCCATTGAAGTAATGGCGATGTCACCGGCCCACGTGGCTTGGATCAGTTACACGCTGGTGAGCTCCGTGCCCTAAGGGGCACTAAGATCGAAAATTCGTATAGCGCATAGTGTTTAAAGTGGTGTTTTGCCCCCATTGGAATCTGAAGCTACAGCTTGTTTGCTCCATGAATTTCGAAACCGAATTTATGATTTACTCTATTGAGAATGTGACCTATTTTTGATTCATGGGAAAATTTTGGGGGAGTATTGTCATCTTTTTTTTATTGTTAACAGGCAGTGTTCGGGCGGATCAATCGGTGTTTGAGTTGGCACGGGATCCTGCTCAGCGGATCGCATTTAGGAACTCAGGCGGTTTTGCAAAGGGTGGGGTTTGCTGGTGGCATTCAAGGCTTCAGCGGGCGTTCTTTTATTTAGCGAAATTTGATCCCGCTGCACCGAAACCCTCAGAGCGCGAGGCAGGAAAAATAATTCATGCTTTGATGTGGGAGAAGTCATATGTGCTTATTCCTGGTTTTTCAGACACGTTTTCATTTACGAAAACATTTCAAAAATTAATCCAACGAAAATTAAATAAATGGCAAATCAGTGATGGTGTTGGCAATCAGGGGTGGATTCTTGGACTCAAAGGCCATTCTAGTCTTAAGCCTATGCTGATGAAGCAACGCATGGATCAAGTTTACGCTCAATATTTAACGTCGCGTGATCAAGGTGAAATGCTTTGGCTTTTATTGCAAATCAAAGGCATTGCGTCCCATTCTTCATTACTTGAATCGATGATTCCTAATGAATTTGGCGGCTACGATTTAGAAATGATTGATAGCAACCGCCCGAACCTAATGATTCCATATATCTATAAATCGGGAGATCAATCGCTCGTTCCTCATGGCATAGAAAAATACAAACCGAGTTGGGTGCCTTACGTTGGGTACGCCCGCGATTTAAAGCGAATTCGTAAAGTCATTCATTAAATGAAACGATTTACATTTCTTTGCTGAGTAAAACCTTGGTGCCTTCGATAGTAATTTTAAAACCTTCTTCGTCTTTAGTAATGTGCTTCAGTAGTTCATAATAGGCGGTGCTCAGAAATTTCGCATCTTCGTGAGTTCCATTATTGGGATGAGGGACACTTACGGTGAGTCTGCCCGGCGAGTATTTTAAAGTGGCCGGATCGAGTTCACCCATTCTGCCATCGTTGAGCACCACGGTGAAGCCGAGCTCAGGGACGCCGTCAATTGCAGTGACGAAATAAATGGTATCTTCAACATGGATGATTTTTGTTTCTCTCCCGAGCCTGATTTCGTGCCCATTGGGTGACTTATAAACATTTCTAGAGAAACCTAAAATGGTACCGGCGTGAGTAATCTCCTCGCCATTGGAGAGCCAAGTACCGTTCTTGGTGAGAATAATATTTTCATGGATTCCAAAAAAACTTTGATCAACGTTGGCGCTCATATTTTTTTCACTAATTCTTCCCGTTTTAATTCGTGTGCGAGTTGAACTCTAGAGGCACGTCTTTTCATTGCGGCTTGGTTTCTTCTTTTCTCTACATCGGAAACCGGTGTGAGTTGCGGAATTTCGCAAGGTTTTCCGTCGGCCCCCACAGCAACAAAAGTGAGATAGGAGCTAACGCAATGGCGTTTTTCGCCGGTAAGTGGGTTTTCAGAATCCACTCTGACCCCCACTTCCATTGAGGTTCTACCAGTCGCGTTTACGCAAGCTCTGATTTCAACAACGTGTCCTAATCTGATGGGCGCAATAAAATGAAGCGCATCGATAGAGGCTGTAACCACGGTATAGCGCGCGTGCTTGCCGGCAGCAATCGCTCCTGCAATATCGATCCAAGACATCACTGCTCCTCCAAAAATCGTTCCTAGGGCATTGGTGTGCTGAGGGAGGACTAATTCGGTCATAATGACTTCTGATTCGCTCGGATTCTTGCTCATAATTTGATTATAATCTTTTATCAGATTTTCGTTGCAAATTTTTAAATGGCGATAGGATACTGGGGTTGGGAAATACGAGTCTCTACGGAATGGAGACTCACCATGGAGGATATATGGGAAAAGAGCAAGAAGGCTCGAAAGTTCTGAAAGAGGTTGTGAGTCTCACTGGCCTGCCAGAAGAGTTCCTGGATACGGAAATTACGCAACTTTTAGGCACTGCAGGAGAGAGTGTCAACAATATGACGCTCGATCAGCTCCGTTCAGTGATGCTTAACTACCTAGAAACCATAAATGATGAAATGATGCGAGAAGACAGTAAACACTGACTGTGATTTATTTTAGTAGTAGTCTAAACTATCCGATAGGGCATTAAGCAGTACCAACGTGAAGCTCAATGCAACTTGAAGGAGAAAAAACCTGATGCTTATTAATATCGCGCGTCCCAAAGTACCCGCAGATTTAATTCAACCTGAATTAGTGGGGTTTAATTCGACATCGCTGATTACGGGCCCTCAGGGTTATATACCTAATCCTATTGTGGTCGAACAAACCGCTCGCGGTGAGAGACAATACGATATTTATTCGCGTCTTCTCATTGATCGCATTATTTTTCTGGGAACAGAAGTAAATGATGTGGTGGCGAATCTTTTAGTCGCACAAATGTTTTTTCTTGAGTCGAGTGATCCCGAAAAGGATATTCATTTTTACATTAACTCTCCGGGCGGTTCCGTTTATGCGGGCCTTGGGATTTACGACATCATGAATTTTATTCAATGTGATGTATCTACTTATTGCATTGGAATGGCAGCGAGCATGGGAGCATTCCTTCTTTCTGCAGGTGCAAAGGGCAAACGCTATAGCCTTCCGAGTTCAAGAATCATGATTCACCAACCATTGGGTGGGGCGAGGGGGCAAGCGTCTGATATTGAAATTCAAGCGAAAGAAATTCTTTATTTGAAAAACCAATTGAACGAAGCGCTCGCTCGACATACGGGTAAGCCGCTCGCACAAGTTGAAAAAGATACCGATCGAGATAATTACCTCTCGGCTGCCGATGCGGTCGAATACGGTTTAATTGATAAAGTAGTACCAAAGAGGGGCGCATAAAAAATGGATACACCTAAATACGGAAGCAGCCTTGGCAATTTAACTTGTTCATTTTGTGGCAAAAGCCAACGTGAAGTGAAAAAGCTAATTGCAGGACCAAGCGTTTACATTTGTGATGAATGTATTGATCTTTGTAACGATATTATTCGTGAAGAAGGTCAAAAAGTAGTCCCGGGTGCGGGAGTTGGAGCAAATCCAAACGGAGCTCTTCCAAAACCGGCGGAAATTAAAGCCCATTTGGACGAGTACGTAATTGGACAAGATCGCGCCAAGAGAATACTATCTGTTGCGGTTTACAATCATTACAAAAGAATCAATCATCAATCGAATTTGAAAAAAGGTGAAAAAGGAAGTGTGGAACTGACCAAGAGTAATATTTTGCTCGTAGGTCCTACTGGTTCTGGTAAAACACTCCTTGCAGAATCACTCGCGCGAATTTTAAATGTTCCTTTTGCGATTGCCGACGCAACAACGCTTACTGAAGCGGGTTATGTGGGTGAGGATGTGGAGAATATTATTCTTACGCTTCTTCAAAATGCAGAGAACAATGTAGAAAAAGCTCAGCGTGGAATCATTTATATTGATGAAATTGATAAAATTTCCCGCAAGAGCGAGAATCCTTCCATCACTCGTGATGTGAGTGGAGAAGGCGTTCAGCAAGCACTTTTAAAACTGATGGAAGGAACGATTGCGAATATTCCACCAAAGGGCGGACGTAAGCATCCCCAACAAGAGTTTATTCAAGTGGATACCAAAAACATTCTCTTTATTGTGGGTGGGGCATTTGTGGGACTTGATAAAATCGTGGCTCAAAGAAGCGGTAAGCGCTCCATGGGTTTCAATGCAAACATTACGACTAAAGAAGACCTCAATATTTCAAAATTATTCGCGAAAGCTGAACCAGAAGATTTAATCCGCTTTGGAATGATTCCTGAATTTATTGGTCGTGTGCCCGTCATTGCTACTCTTGCTGAACTCGATGAAGCGACCTTGATTAGTATTCTCACTGAGCCGAAGAATGCGCTCACGAAGCAATATGCAAAACTTCTTGAATACGACGGAGTCACGCTTGAGTTTGAACCACCAGCATTGGTGGCAATTGCGAAAGAAGCGATCAAGCGAAATACCGGCGCACGGGGATTGCGTGCCATTATTGAGCAAACGATGCTGGATGTGATGTATGACCTTCCGGGCGACTTAACTGCCAAAAAATGTGTAGTGACTGAGAATACGATTTTAAAGGGTGAAAAACCGATCATCGTTCAATCTGATGAAAAACGCGAAACCGCGTAGTTCAGCCATTGCTTCTGCGGCAGTTGAAAATCAATGGTGCAAGGATTTTGAGGTCAAAGGAACCAAGGGAACGCTCTTGCTCCTTTATGTTCAGCCCGGCGCTTCGAAGACTCTCGTAAAGGGAGTTCATGGAGATCGCTTGAAGATTTCTGTGAAGGCACCGCCTGTTGAAGGCGCTGCAAACGAAGCGGTCATTAAATTTATTTCAGAACTACTGCGAATATCAAAGTCGCGAATTCATCTTTTAAGTGGCGATACTTCAAGACAAAAGAATATCTGGCTCAGTGAAATTGCTTCAACCGATGTCTCTCAGTGCTTTACTCGCACTTAAAGGTCATTTCAGACGCGTAATCTTTTCCATTAGACATAATATAGCCAGCGGCGCCCATGCTTCCGATGGGGGTACCGTTTCCAACAATCATTGCAGCAGTGGACGCATTGTGAAGCGTGTCTCTGTCTTTTTCGTCCATCGAACCATTGTAATTGGTTTTTTCAGTTACAAAAACAGCGTGCTTATTTTGGCTGCCGCAATAATGGTTCGCTTCTTTGATCGCTTTTCGTTCGGCACCGTCGCGCTCTCCCGCGCGAACAACAATATGGTTCATTCCATTATCACCTGGACGCACGTCCTTGTGATTTGCGCAGGCCGCAATGGCTAAAACTAAAATACCAAGAAGATGTTTTTTCATGATGATAAAATTAGCTCATCTTTAAAGACTTTCTGCAATCCCTATCTAAGTTCTTTGAAGATTCTGATAATTCTTGTTAATCTTGCATGTATGAGCAATCGAATTAAAATAGGTAAAAACATTTCTGGATCGTCTGAGATATTGTCATCCGGAGCACTCGAGTTTCTTCTTCTGATTCACGATCGTTTTCATATGAGGCGTGAAGAGTTGCTTCAGGCGCGAGTGAAAAGACAAGTGGCGCTTCGTAATGGAGCCATGCCCACTTTTTTGAAGGAAACCGCTCAAATAAGATCTGGTGATTGGAGAGTGGCGAGCACTCCGCACGATCTTCAAGACAGGCGGGTAGAGATTACCGGCCCTGCGGAAGCGAAGATGCTGATTAATGCACTCAATTCAGGCGCAAAAGTATTCATGGCCGATATCGAAGATTCCCTTTCGCCGACTTGGGAAAATGTTATTCATGCGCAAGTGGCGTTGAAGGCTGCTGTAAGGCGAACTCTTACATTTCAAAATCCTGATAATGGAAAGACTTATAGCCTGAATGAAAAAACGGCAACACTCATGGTGCGGCCGCGCGGTTGGCACTTACATGAGAAAAATTTGCTCATCGATGGTGAGCCGGTGAGTGCAAGTCTTTTTGATTTTTCACTTTTCTTTTTCCATAACGCACATGAAACTTTAAAACGGGGGACAGGGCCATATTTCTATTTGCCTAAAATGGAGAGCCATCTGGAGGCGCGTCTCTGGAACGAAGTATTTGAATTCGCTCAAGGGATTTTAGGTATAGCAAACGGCACGATACGCGCTACCGTTTTGATTGAAACTATTCTAGCCGCCTATGAAATGGACGAAATACTATTTGAATTAAAAGATCATGCGGCTGGATTGAACGCTGGACGTTGGGATTATATCTTCAGCATGATTAAGAAATTTAGTTATTCAAAAGAGTTTATCCTTCCCGACCGTTCACAGATCACGATGACAGTTCCCTTTATGAGGGCATATAGTGATTTGTTGGTAAAAACCTGTCATCACAGAAATGCTCACGCGATGGGAGGCATGTCTGCTTTTATTCCCAATCGTAAAGATCAGGTGGTCACCGAAAACGCGCTTAAAAAAGTTCGCGAAGATAAAGAGCGTGAAGCACGCGCAGGTTTTGATGGAACTTGGGTTGCTCATCCCGATTTGGTACCTATCGCACAAGCTGAGTTTGACAAGGTAATGGGTAATTCACCCAATCAAAGAAATAAACTCAGAGATGATGTGGTCGTGAGCGATAGAAATTTGACGTATATTAAAATTGAAGGTGCAGTAGTTACGGAAGCGGGCGTCCGCGGTAATATTCAAGTGGCTATCCAATATATTGAACGTTGGATTTCCGGAGTAGGTGCCGCGGCTTTGCATAACTTGATGGAAGATGCGGCCACAGCGGAGATTTCAAGGGCACAACTTTGGCAATGGATTACACATAAAGTCACGATGACGACTGGCGAAGTAATTACAAAGGAGCTTTACCTTGACTATCGCAACGATGAGCTAAAAAAGTTGAAGGATTCTTCACCCAGTCAAAACATTTTTCGATATGATGATGCAGTGGAGATATTGGATCAACTAGTATTGAACCATGACTTCATCGATTTTTTAACGCTACAAGCTTACGATAAACTGAACTGACGCAACTTAAAAACAACGAGGAGACGTTATGGGAAACAGCTCAAAAGACCAAGCCAATGAACTAAGAAAAGCATGGGAAACGGATCCACGGTGGAAAGGGATTCGTCGCGATTATTCTGCAGAAGACGTAGTGAAACTGAGACCCTCTATTCTGGTAGAACACACGCTTGCCCGAAAAGGTTCTGAACGTTTATGGAACTTGGTGAATACAGAAAGTTTCGTACCATCACTCGGTTGTTTAACCGGCGCTCAAGGCGTGCAAATGGTAAAAGCAGGCCTAAAAGCAATTTATTGTAGTGGCTGGCAAGTGGCTGCAGATGCAAACCTTTCAGGTCAAACCTATCCTGATCAAAGTTTATATCCTTCAAACAGTGTTCCTTCACTCGTAAAGCGAATCAACAATGCTCTTACTCGTGCGGATCAAATTCATAATGCTGAAGGTAGTAAGAATGACACTTATTGGTATGCTCCGATTATTGCCGATGCTGAAGCTAGTTTTGGTGGTCCCCTCCATTCTTTTGAGATCATGAAAGCAATGATTGAGGCAGGTGCAAGTGGTGTTCACTTCGAAGATCAGCTTGCCTCGGAGAAAAAATGTGGGCATTTGGGTGGAAAAGTTCTCCTTCCCACCGCCACAGCGATCAGGCAGTTAACGGCTGCTCGCCTAGCCGCAGATGTGTTGGGCGTCCCAACCGTATTGGTTGCGCGAACGGATGCACAAAGTGCTACTTATCTTACTTCTGATGTCGATGCCCGTGATCATGCATTTTTAACAGGCGAACGCACTCCAGAAGGCTATTTTAAATTGAAGAATGGAATGCCGATCACGATAGCTCGTGGTCTTGCTTATGCTCCCTACGCGGATTTAATTTGGTTTGAAACTTCAACGCCAGATTTAAACGAGGCCCGTGAATTTGCCAAAGCGATTCATGCAAAATTTCCCGGTAAATTACTGGCCTATAATTGTTCTCCTTCATTTCATTGGGAGAAGAAATTAAATGCAACTGAGATTGCATCTTTCGCCAAGGATATCGGTGCCCTTGGATATAAATACCAATTCGTCACTCTCGCCGGTTGGCACTTGGTGAATTACCATACTCATGATTTGGCAAGACAGTTCAAAGACGAACAAATGAGTGCCTATGTTGCACTTCAAAATGCCGAATTTGCAGCTGAGAAAGTTGGATATACTGCAACTAAACACCAACGCGAAGTGGGTACGGGTTACTTCGATCAAGTGTTGATGGCAGTGACTCAAGGGAAGGCCTCAACGGGGGCACTTGCCGGATCCACTGAAACCGAACAATTCTAGGTAAGCGTTGAACGCAGAGGCACGAGCCGATGCGTGAGGTGCGCGCAAGCGCATGCTGGAGCAGGATGCG
>CAIMWN010000248.1 GCA_903845155.1 Oligoflexia bacterium | reverse complement strand
TCCTCAAGTGGTCATTAAGGGCGCTCTATTTGGTTTTAAGTTTAATGTTTTTGAGGCCACCGCTACCGTTCAACAAGAAAAAAACGCGCCTACCGATGCAAATGGTGCTCCCAAAGGGCAAGGCATTGTATTTGGATACAAAATTCTTGGAATTAATATTTCAAGTAAGCTCAGAGGTGCGGCTAAGACCTCACTTAATGATTTTCAGAATCAAGTTAAAAATGGCGGAACCGCTACTGATTATGCTCGCGATTCGAGAAATCCCCTCGCAGATCGCACGGGAGCCAAGCAAAAACCGCTCGATTTTAGAAGAAGTTATAGTAGCAGTATAGGAGGAGGCAAGAAGCTTGAAATACCAATTGTTCCTCCCATTTCTGTCTTTATCGATTTCGGTTTTGTATTGAGTGCTGCTGCCGATTTATCTTACGGAATTGACACGCCCTTTGGTGGAGCTCATGGGCAAATGAGTATCACTCTAGCGCCGGACGCACACACCAATTCTAGTAAGAAGACCTATTGTGAGGCAAAAGATGCTCCTTCTGCTACAGATCAATGTAATAGTAGTACCTCAACCCAACAAGTGGGGATGTTTCAAACGAATACCAGCTCTTCTAGTTCGCAGTTCGTCACACCTTGGGATAATGTTTCTTCAGTTTATACTCGTGCAGTGAATGATTTTAGTTCTGAAAACACAAAAGTTTTTCTGGATAGTGCCAATAAGACATGGGCAGATCTTAAAGATTATCAAACTTACTTGGGAGGCAATCCGAATGCAATTTGTGATGCCCTAGCTAATACCGCATCCATGGGTTCGCAATTACGAAAAGCCTATGATGACGTCAATGCTGCTGTTCAAGAAACACAGATGATTGCAAATGTTCTGAATGGGAGTACGAATATCACGCAAGTGCTTTTGAGTCAGGTAAAGGCAAATGTTGAAATAGCCGTACAAGGACAAGCGACTGGGTGGGTAGAGGTAGATTTAGGGATCGACTTGGATATTGCTCAGCTCTACGTCGGTATTATAGGTACTATTGATTTGATCAAGGTGCGGGCGAGTGGGGATTTAAACTATGTGGGTGGAGCTGAATTTATCGACCTTACCGCAAACCTTACTACTACTATTTTGTCGGGAGAGATCGACGCGATCTACTCTTTGATCATCGGCTACGACGATTTAAGTGTTACGATTTCGGGCGAGTATGTGATCGTGAGCTTTCCAGGGCAAACTCACTTTAAACAATGGTTGGTAGGACGAATTGATTTAGAGCCTAAATGCGCAAGTGTTTATGCAGATTGCCTTGGCAGTAATCCTGATCCGCGATGTAAAGATGGAGGAATATCGTCTTGCCTCGCAGCAACCCCTAAAGATAATTTTAAAACCTTACAGACTCAGTATGCTGGAGTCTCTCCGGTATCAACGACACAAGCCAATATTCTATATGACGGCGCCCGCATTATTGCCTCTTCAGATTCGGCGAGTGATTTACAAAATGCTTCTCTTGCTAGCGCATATTCAAGCGATGTAACCCGTTATGTTTCTGCTCGCATGGACCCGAGCACTAATACTTTTGTTAAGACAGTATGGGCGGGTGGTGCTAGTGGATTTAATAGTAATGCTGAAAGTGTGCTCGGAGTAGGGTCCGTCACGGGGTACAAGCCCAATTTAGTAGATTCAAAAACAAGTTTTAGCGGATTCACTCAGCAATTGAGATCTTATTCAAATAGACCCTCGATGGCGAATTTAACGAGTCAGCCTGTGGGTACTATTCTTCCTGCGCTGCCAGAGGCTTTGCCCGGAATGGTTGTGGGAATGGTTGCTATTCCACCGGCACCTGGTGCAACGGCGACTCCGGCAGCAACGCCTGATATGACTACGACATTGAGGCAGCAGCAAAATTTGGCATCACCGATCGTGATTCCTAAAATGGTAAATAACACTATAGTGGGTGGTGCCTATATTAGTCTGATGAATTCAGATTCAAAACTAAATGAGTTTATCAATGTAGAAGACCTAAATTTAATGAGCAATGCCGAGTTAGTAAATGCCGCGATTGGGCAGCAATTAGGTTCCTGTACCGCATTTACGACTTCAGACGGTCAATTGCAATTGAGCGTAGGGGGAGCTGCTTATCCTCCAAATGGAAGTCCGACTGGAAATGTTTTTGAGAATGTACTGAATACCCAATTGGGATGTTTGTATCCTGGCGTTTTTAGCCAGTTAAAGAGCATTGATTCTAGCTTAGGGGTAGGTGCCGACGGGCAAGCGACTATGTCGCGAGCTACGCAAATTACAAATGGTCATGCAATTTTAGGAAGCTCGGTGAGCTCCACGGGCACGACTGCGTATGCCGCTTGTCTTTTGCGTCAGGCGAACGCCCAAAATTTGTGTTTTGAAACAACCCACGTTCTCACTGCTGTTCAGGCTGCGAATTTGAGTGATAGCCAAGCGATCACGTATTTTGTGACAGCTCCAGCGGTAATTCAGGGGCCATTTGTGAGTGGTGGCTACAATCAGTTAAATGGAACTGCAGGGTTTTCTACGCTCTTCACGACGGAAAGCTGGAGCAATCATGAAGGTGGGAGTGTATTGTGTCACAAGCATACTTCAAACATTCAATCGCTAGCTACTTGCCAAGTATTTTTCGAAAAACTCCCGTTGGCCACGATCACTTTTCCTGCTTCACAGAACAATTATTCAGATTGTGGTGCGCAAGATGGCCCATTCCAAGATCAAATCACGGTCTATCAAAATACATGTCAGCAAGTTTTGCAGAACTTTAATCCAATTATCAATCACAATTATCAAACCTTGTCGTATACAAATAGAAATAGTGTAGTGGCAAGCGAAAATATAGCATATACACCGACTACGGGTAGGCCATGGAGTGCAATTGCAATTAAACAATGTTTGATTAATAGTAACTGCAGCTTCAATTTATCTGCGCCCCCTCCTGCTTACGCTTCCAGTTGTTCAGTCGTGAACACTAGTAGTGGGGTGACGATTCCGGGAAGTCCTACAGTTACAGACGCCATGAGTTTAAATGAGTGCATTGGCGAAGGCACCGGTTTTGCGAATGCATCACTTTTCTGTGGTTCGAATCATATCACCAGCAATGTTTCCCTCACAGTTTCATATAAATCTTACCAAAATGGAGTCGCAAATCCAATACAGACTAAAACCTTAGGTCAATGTGTAGTTGGAGTAAATGGCATTGTGGTTGGAGTAACCGATCCTGGAATGAGCGGCATTTTGAGTAAAGACAGCGATGGTGGTTCCACTACTGATACTACTTGTTCATTGCAAGTTGCATCAGCCATCAATTCAAATGGAACGGCAGCAGCTAATTATCAGGCGCCTGTATTTGTTAGAAATCCGACACTTGATTCAAACTCAAGTGCTGCAACGGATGGCGGAAGCTGTCAAGCATCGCTTGGGTTTTACAATCTTTCTGACCAAGCCAACAAGGATGAAACATGTCAGTCCTTACCTGGCGCGATTCTTACGCAATTAATACCTAGTACTTATTGTACAACTTTGAATACATCATGCTCAAAAGTGACCCTTATGCTTCAGTCGAAGTTTAATACACTTTCATCTAATATTGGAACCTGTACAGTTGATCTTAAGGTGAGAGCAAATCAAATTTTACCTTCACTGAATCCAAACTCTACGGCGCCAAACTATACAGGAAATGGCCTAAATTATTCGCAACCGTGTGTTTTGCAACTCATGGGTCTGAGTGGAGCTCCCCAGACAATCATGAATACCACAGCTGCAACTGCAGCTGCATGTCAAAGTTTAGTTCCGAGTGGTTTCAATTGTAGCTATATACGAAAATTACCACAGGCTCAGGCGTATTCAACTGTGGCGATGTGGCCGGTATTGACTTTTGGTCCGTCTGCTTCACCGATCCCATTTACGAAAACCACTTTGGTTTCAGATGTGAGTGCTGGTACTACCGCATACCCAGATTCTACTTATCCAAAATGTAGTGTGGCGAAAAATACCACTGTGAACGGTGGCGATGAAAGTTGTACACTCGGAGCCCAGCTCAGCTATATCCCTTCAATAGGTGTGAAAACAGCTGTTGTGAATCCAAGTTATTTTACTGGTAACTCGAACCAAAATGCAAAGGTGGATTTTTCATTGGCCGGTTCTGCTTCAGGTAAGGCTACTGGCACAGGAGCGGTGACGCTTTCACCATTAGAAACTGCAATGAAAAGTTGCTCTGCCTCTTGGGAAGCACTTTTTAATTGGAACAGTGCTGGTACTACTGTTCCTGCCGATGCAGATTGCGGAAATTTTCTTGCAGCAGTGATGAGTCAGTTACCCAATTACAACGCGAGTGAAAATGCGTTTACGGGAACGACTTCAAACCCTCCATATGGAGTTGAGTATTCTGCCGCTAACCCCACTTCAGTATTCTTGCAGGCTTATGCAGGTTGCGCTGAGACTCAATATAATAAATGCTCTAACACTACTACCTCCTCTGTGGTGGCTGTGCCCAAGACCACTACGCCGGTTGTAACTACGCCAGTGATTCCTAATACAAGAATTGTAGTTGCTAAATCTGCTATTGCAATCGTTGGTTCAGCAACAGGGTCCGCAGTCGGCTCAGCGCCAGGTGGTGGTACAGGTACGGGCGGACCAATCATCACACCGCCATCTTATGCGCCCTTTGCACCGTTCACCTATCCGTCCACGAAAGCGCTGGCTACCTTAAATGCAAATTCATGCGGATTCACATTTGTAAGAAAAACGGCTGATCTGAGTTCGCCAATTTGGGTGCTCACCACTGCTACTCAAGCGAAAGCAATGCAAACTATTCGGACTAATTTGACGGGTACTACGCTGACTACAGGAGCGTGCGATCCAACTGCTTCGCCTTTCGGTGGTGGCGGTAATACCTCAGTAAGTGATCCGTATCTTATTTGTTCAGTGGCGCAGTTTAATGCAATCGCAAATGGCCCTGTAGGTGCACGGTATCAGCTCACTCAAGATCTCGATTTTAGCACTGCTACTTTCACTCCAGTGACCTTACTCAATGGAGGCGGATTTGATGGCGCTGGCTTTAATGTGAAAAACATTAGTTTCACAGAGGTGACCGCAAATTTAACCCAAGCTCTTGGTTTGTTTAGAACCGTAAAAAATGCCGAAATCAAAAATATTGTATTACAAAACGTTAATATCGTCGGTGGCGACCGTGTCGGTGCCTTGGCCGGTTATGCTTATTCATCTAGCTTTCTCAATATTCAAAACACCGCAAGTTCTACCTTTTCGCTCAAGGGTAAGGGAAGTGTGGGCGGTTTAGTAGGTGAGGCCCTTGATGGAAATTTATTTAGTAATATTCAGCTAGCGAATGAAAATCTAGTGAGCACTGCAAATGGGACACAAGTGGGTAATGGCAACACTAACAGTGCGTACACTGATGCGGGTGTGGGTGGAGTAGTGGGAGTCATGCATCACACGAGTGCCGGAGCTGGAGCTACCTTGGTGCAAAATCAGTCGATGAGTTATTTTAGCAAAGTCTCTGTCAGTGGAACTTTGCTATGGTCCTCAGGCAACGACGTTATGAATTGGACCGAAACGGGCGGTATCCTCGGATATGGTTCAGGCGTATCCATTATTGATAGTACATTCGCAGGGTCAATCACCGGTGGTAATTTGGTGGGTGGAATCGTAGGCGATCTCGATCAGTTAAATATCAACTCCCCAAATATCTTGCAAAGAGTAAAAGTAAAAACTACCACTGCTGGAATCGTGGGGCGCGGTAATGCGATCGGTGGTATTTATGGAAGTGGTTATAGTATTCAAGTCACTGATGCCATGATGTTGGGCTCGATTTCAGGAGCTAATTATGTGGGAGGAGTGAGCGGTACAGGTTGCGGAAACACCTTAACCAGAGCGGCAAATTTTGCAAGTGTGCAAGCGCAAACTTCCGCCGCGGGACTTGATGCAACCAATTGCGTTCTCAGTGTTATCGACAGCTTCTCTTTGGGCAGTGTTACTGCGACTTCTAATCAAAGTACGGGTTTTTCAGCTGGGTTAATTGCGGGTGGGTATTTAAGCAGTAATCTCACAACCAGTTATGCGCTTGCAAAAGTTACTGCCGCTTCAAGTGTGGTGGGAGTGAGTGGGGTGATCGGTAATTACAATACTAAAGGAATAGTGGGAGCTGCCACCAATATTGAGACTTTGAGTAATGTTTATTATCTACCTTCTCTCAATTCAAAATTATCAGATACTCTGGCTACTGCTTTAATTGATGCCAATGCAACGAATTCATCGAGTTATGTTGGCTTTGATTTTACGTCAACGTGGGTAATGCCTACTCAGGTACCAACAGGAATGAATTCAAACAATGTGTTCCCAATACAGCGATGGCTGTGTGGGCAGGAAGGGTTTGTATGTCCTTAAGAAAGACGTATATTGTGAATCCAAAGTTTCAGCTATCATTTTTGCTTTGGACAGTGGGATTTGTTCTCTTTATGACCCTAGTGATTCAAGTCTCACATGTTTGGTTTTTTTATCAGCTCAGACATCAAGCTGCTGCGGCTGGACTACCCCCAAATCATGTTTTCTTTCAATTCATACACGATCGAGAAATGGGTCTATTTTGGGTAACTGTTGTGAGCTCAGGAATCATAGTCTTGTTAAGTGCCACATGGAGTGTGTTCTGGTCGCATCGAATCGCTGGCCCTTTGTATCGCTTAAAGAAGCATTTAGAAGAAACAGCCGATGCAGAAGTAAAAAAACCGCTGCAATTTAGAAAGAAAGATTATTTTCTTGAAATACCAGTCGCTTATAACCTGCAATTTCAACAAAGGAAGGATAAAGATTGAAGCTCTTTTTTCTTGTGGCCACATTTATCAGTGTTACCTACGGTGGATTCTATTATCTACTCGTCAAGCAGGACGTTCATTCTTCAATCAATTCGGAAGAAGCCCTGAAACTGACTGCGCAAACTCTGGATAGTCGACCTGAAATTGCGGCGGCATTCTCGTCTGAAAAGCATGCACCGAAAAAGAGCCGAGCTAATCGTGCCCCTGCATCGGTGGAAAGCACGATCGTCACCGATGAAATTAAACCCAATGAAAACTTTATTTTAGAAAAGGACATTTTGAGTGAAGTTCAAGACTCAAATAAAAATGCACTTCGCATGGAGTTTTCAAAAGACCCTGCAAAAACGATAGAAAGAATTCAGAGTTTAGTTGCTACTGGGAATGTGCATGAATCTTTTGACCAGTATAAAAATTTAATGGAGTACGTGGTTGATCTTACTGAATTCTCGAAATCCACTGAACTCAAAAATATGATTTTCAATGATCTCGATGGGCAGTTCCAAGGAATCCGTGGGCGGCCTGAATCCGAGGTTGCGTATCTGTTTCAATGGAAGCAGAAAATCGAACGAATCGAATATTAGTCATTAAATAACAGTGAGTTACGCCTTTTCTTGAAATCCATACCTTTTTGTCGTATTTTAAGTGGTGGCCTAAATACGGGCTAAAGGACTAAAATCACTTATGATCTATTTTGATCACCATTCTACTACCCCCATGGACCCTGCAGTCTTTGAGGCAATGAAGCCATATTTCATGGAGCGTTTCGGAAATGCTTCCCATGGCGTTCATCATTTCAATTGGGAAGCAGAGGCTGCAGTGGAGAATGCCCGGAGTGAGCTGGCTCAATTGATGGGTGCCCACGAGAAGGAAATTATATTTACGAGTGGAGCAACCGAGAGTAATCATCTCGCCATTTTAGGTTTAGCGCCCTACCTTGAGAAATCAAAACGACGCACCATTTTTTCAATTGAGATCGAGCATGCCTCGGTTCTCGGACCACTTGAACAATTAAAGGAACGTGGATTTAAGATTATTTGGGTGAAGACAGCAAGCAATGGTCGCGTGGATTTAGGTGATCTGAAACTAAAATTAAGAGAACATGCGTCTGAAGCTGGTTTAGTGACTATTGCCTTCGCAAATCACGAGATAGGCACCATTCAAGAAATTAAAGAAATATCAAAACTCACCCATGAGGTTGGCGCAATTTTTCACTGCGATGCAGTTCAGGCATTTGGTAAAATTCGTTTCGCGGTGAATGATTCTGGTATTGATCTGATGACCGTAAGTGCACATAAAATTTATGGTCCTAAAGGAATAGGTGCGCTCTTCGTTCGGAGGAAGAATCCGCGCGTGGAACTTGATGCTTTATTTTGGGGCGGAAATCAAGAACGGGGAATGCGGGCGGGTACCCCGAATACTCCTGGAATTGTTGGCTTTGGTAAAGCAGCAGCCCTCGCGGGTGCACAACTTGAATCAGAGGCGGCTCGGCTCGAAAAGCTCCGTGATTCATTATGGGCAAACCTGAAAGAACAATTGCCCTGTTTAATCAGAAATGGCGATGCAACTCATGCACTCCCCAACAATCTCAACTTTAGTATCGTAGGAGTGGACGGACCGGCGCTTTTTGGAAGATTGAAATCCATAGCGGTGTCCAATGCTTCTGCGTGTTTGAACGGTTCTCAAGATTACTCGCAAGTACTCAGTGTACTTGGAGTGAAGAAAGATCTCGCCAAAGCGAGTATGCGATTTGGGCTAGGACGATTCAATCAAGATGGCGATATTCAAGTGGCCGTGAATGAAGTGGTTCGAGTAGTGAAAGAGCTCAGGCAAATGGAAAAAGAGTTTCAAATCCAAACTGGATTTAAAGCGCATGACTTAGTAGACGGAGAATGTTTGAATGATTAATTTAACGGATAAAGCAGTAAATGAAATTAAAAGGTTAAAAAGCACTGAAGGTGAAACATCCTACCTGCGGGTTCAAGTAGTAGGGGGCGGTTGTTCAGGAATGAGTTACAAGCTTGGCTTTGACAAAGAGCCGCCCAGTGACCAAGACAGAACTTTTGAGCGCGACGGTGTGATGCTTGCTGTCGATAAAAAGTCATTTTTATACCTGACCGGCACTGAGCTTGATTTTTCTGATGGACTGAATGGCAAGGGTTTTGTATTTAATAACCCTAACGCGAAAAGAACCTGCGGTTGCGGATCTAGCTTTTCAGCGTAGCAATCAATTTACAGGTCATGGAGGCCAAAATGCCAAAAATTAAATTTTTACCATCCGGAGCCGAGTTCGTAGTGATGAAAGGCGAAACGATATTGGATGTAGCGCTCGCCAATGGAGTTTCCATACAACATGCCTGCGGCGGCTTCTGCGCATGCACAACTTGTCACTGTGAAGTGATCGAAGGTACTGAGAATCTTGAGGCTCCTGATAAGGATGAACTCGAACGTTTAGATGTGCTCGATAGTCGCACACCAAAATCACGTTTAGCATGCCAATCAAAGATCAGTGGCAATGTTACTGTTCGAGTGGTGAATGCGGAGTAACTGCGTAACCCGGACTACACAAGCTACCCACCTTTCTAATTCCATTTATTGAGGACAAACATATCCACCGTTTGCTTGAGTGATTGGGCCATTCTTTGAAATACACTCTTCTTTTGGTCCAATGTATTCAATCACTCCACCTAAGCCATTTTGCGTAATCGGAAAAATAAGCGCTGATGGAAGCACTCCTGGAACTGATGGGACATAAGAAATGCTCTTACCAGTACAACTCACCTGCGTCGTTCCAATTAAGTTTGTTGGCCAAGAGAGTGCAACATCATTCACGCTTGGTTTTGAACTATCCGGAACCATATGAATCATCCCATCACTCTTCGCACAATAATAGATTGCGCCTTTACTTGGAATGGAGGACCAAGGAACATAAACAAATGATTTGGCAGCATTATTAAGGGTGATTGAGCTGACACTTCCTCCAGTAATTGTATCGGGAAAAACCTTAACTGTGGTTGGATAATGATATGCATCCAAGATCATCCATTCATGATTGCTTGAATCATAAGTGGAGCGTGTAACTCCGTATTCTTCCGGAACATTACATGAGTTACTGCTACTTAAGGAAGTGCCATCGGCACAATAATGAAAACTTGCCGAGGTACTGCTGTCATCTGCGGTGGACGCCTCGCCTAAATATAAATTATTTATAAAATTAGAAGTGAAATTATCGCTTGAGCTGACTCGATTATAACGTGAGTCAGTGTATACAGATCCGGTCCAATGATGATCGGCCACTAAAAATCCGTTTGCATTGATTCCAAAAATGCTGGGCGTGTAATCATAAATCACTGCACTCACTGCTACACCATCATTTGAGAAATAATTACCTGATGTATTCGGAGTAGCTGATAACTGACTCCAAAGTCCAGTATTGCTCACATATTTATAAAGCAATCCCGATATTCCCATTAAAAAATCTTGTGTGCCGGGGATATTAGTAATTGCAACTATATCTTGTTGATTGGAGATCAGCATAGGCATGGAGGTGTTTGCTGAAGCTCCATTCAAAATCGTTCCCGTCACTGAATTACTATTTCCCGCAAGGGTCACCATATTTCCTGGAGTACATTTTGAATAATTCGCTTTGTTGCCCGCACCACCGCAGGTACCTGCATAATCAATCAAACGAATTTGATTCTCAGGAGAATCAGGAACGATTATATTACTGATGGTTCCACCGATGCCATTTGAAACTGAAGTGGTAGTTAAATCTAACCAAGAAATTGAATCAAATCGTGCAGTGAGAGCAGGCTGCTGGTCACCAAATGTTTTTGACTGGCCAAAAACAGTGATTACCTTTCCATTATCGTCAATTGCCCGTATAACGCCTGCATCTACAAAATAAATCTGTCCTGCAGCAGTAACAAACGCATCTTGCAGCATTACATTGCAACTGGTTGCTAAGGTTCCATCAACACAACTTCCTGGTCCATTTCCGCCTAAGATAATAGACCACAGATTCGTAGCCGGACTATATTTTTCAAGTGCGGAATCCCACCGTGAGATCGAATAAAGATCTCCATTCGGTGCATTGAAGAAACCAAAATCAAGATAATCATCTAAACTGTAACCAAAGCCGGTAGTGCTGGAGTACCCTGTAATTACGCCTTCGTTACCGACTGGAAAAGAAACATTAGGCAATATTGTGGCACTTCCCGTTCCAGGATCATAAGTCCCTGAACCACCGCTAAAAGCAGTAGTAATTAAATTACTTGCAGTGCCATTATTGGTGGCCACACTATAACCGCTCACTAAAGCCATTGGGTTTACTCCAAAACTCATGGCAACACTATGACCCTGCCCCCCAGTCTGGAGTGCGTTTAAAAAGGCAGTAATCGAAGCAGTATTTGAACCAGAGTAGGTAGAACCCAAGCTTGCTCCGAAACGATATGCAAATGAAGCAATTCTATTGGCAGAGATCCCATAAGTGGAGGCTACATTGTAGCCGCTATAATACTCCGCAACTGTTCCTTGGGTAGGGCTAGGTTGGTTAAAAGTTGAACCAGCGCTAATCATTGCACCAGCCCCTGATCCAAAATTAATTTTCATGCTGGTGACCTGACCTGCTGCCCATGCATGATTTGCAGAAGTATCTGCTGTGGCATGAAAGTAGCGAAGCACGGGTGTCTGTGTTGCGGAGGTTACAGAAATGGGCATGCTTGAACCTGAATCATTATTAGATTGAAAAACTAAGTCTCCGTTCGGCAAGGGTTGCATCAAACTTGCTGCTCCTGAAATCAGCAGCGATGTAGCAGTAATGGGGCCAGTCGTAGAGGTAGATGCACCACCACCAATCAATGTACTCACGGCGCCCGTAGCAGTATTAATACTTAAAATGCGATCGCTCACCCATACTAGTAAATGATCACTACTATCGATTGAAAGCCAAACCGAAGCTGAAAATGGATTAGGTAGGGTTAAGCTCGCCACCGTACTTGCAGTACTTCCGCTACCGGCTCCAGCGGTTGAATTAATAGGAACATAGGTAGACACCACTCCCGTATCAGGATCTACTTTTACTATTCCCAAGGCAGCGTGACGATAATAAAGCGTCCCATCGCTCGCCACTACAAAAGAATGTCCGTCGTGATATTGCCCACCATTTTGAATCGGTTCAAAAATTGCGGCACCTGCACTTCCGCCCACCCCTAAATCCGTATTACCTGCGAGCCAATTTAATCCGAAACCTGTGTTCTTCCCCATATTCAGAGCAGCGGAAGATCCATAACCTAAAAGCCCCATGGAGTTAGTGGCAGAGACTCTCACTTTTAAGTAGTTTTTATTTAATAAAGTGGGCGTCCAAATATAACAACCTGTAAAACCTGAACTCAGTACACACCCATTGCTCACATTTGATAGACCACCCACAATTGTTGAATAGCTTACTTCATCTTGCGTGAAGGAAAGCCCGATGCTTCCAGGGGGGAGCGTATTTCCACCATTATTATCGGCAATATTCCACTGTATATATGCATTCGAACCACTCGAAATCACCATTTCAGAAGGAAGGGGTGGGAGATGAGGAGTTGCAGTATTCGTGACTAAAATACTGTTAAAAAGAGGTGGATTAGCAGGAAGATAATTAATCGATGCCACATCAAAACCTACCGTTGCAGCTAATTGCCCGGAGGGAGGTTGAGAAATATTTCCAGCTGCATTAAAAAACCAAATAAATTCATTTTGAACAACACCTGGTATCACTCCCGCAGAAACATTCCCCGTATAATTATAACTAAATGGCGCCGAACCAGTTTGAGCAGTGATAGAGCTACAGTTGAAATTAGTATCATTTGCCTTGGCGGGAGCAGGGACTGCTGTACCTGATTTCAGCACTAAGCTGCCATTGCTTGCTACCTTTACTAAATTACCAGGGTATCGTTTAGTGCAAACTGCGGTAATGGGTGAGTAAAGATCAGTAACCGTTGCTGACATTTTATTATATGAGCGATACGTGGTGACAGGAAATGAACCTGTACTTTGATTAATAGCCAAAGTATTCGCAGTAATTACGGGACCAAGCGCGGTTCTCTCCCAAATAAAGCCAACCAAAGCAGTATTTCCTGCAATATCTGAAGCTTGAACATAATAACTGAAATTATAATTTACATGAGAAGGATCAGTAACGGTTAACGACCAAATTCCGCCAATCGCACTTCCCGCTGAAGTCTGACAACTGATGCTTGCGTTCGCAATTTCATCATTTGTATAATTTGAAGCCACAGCGCTTGGAAGTTGAGGCACTATTCCGCCATAGAAGTGAAGCGAATAACCTGGAACACATGTTCCGGTAAAGGTCGCAGAGTTAGTATTTGATGTGGGCGCAGATTGAAAATTTGCAACCACCGTAGAGTTATCCACTGTTAATTTTAAATGGTTTGTTAAAATTTGAAATAAGTTTGAAACTTGTGTAGCACTCGAAAGACCTCGATTGTCTTTTGTGGTAATTCTTATTTTTACAGTTGAATAATCTGTGGCAGGTGTATGCCAATTGCAAAAAGAATCGGTTCCAGTTGCACTTGCGTTTGCGTCTCTGACCCAACTTACGCCGCCATCCAAGGAGTACTCTAATGTAACTGAATTAATTGTTTTATTTCCATCCTGAACGCTTTTGTAATTAATTTTCACATCAGTATCTGCGGGCAGGGCAGCGGGCATTTGAGACAGACTGAGGTTCGGTACAGCTAAGCTTTTTGTAGAAATAGTACTTCCTGTGCAGCCGAAACTGAAAAGCAGCAAAAATGCTAAAGCTATTTTGATTCCCCTGAACATGAATACCCCTTATCCAAGACCCTAGCCTTAAGGATACCAATAGATGACCAAAATAGTCAATTAATTAATTTCGTTGAAACATTAATTAATTAGCTTAAATAACAACATGTTGTGCCATGAGCCCCAGAATAGGTCTACTCAGCGTCGCGATCTGAATGGCCAGTATTCTTGTCTGATGCTAAGCGATCTATTCATTCGGATTATAAACTTTGCCCATAAAATAGGTTTGGTCTGATTGCATGTTTTTAAGAATAAAAATGAAAGGCTCAGTGGCAAAAAACTCTTTGGCAATCCCCATGCTCATCGCGGACGCCTCTAATGTGGAAACTGCCGTTGCAGCCGCCGCCTCCGTACCCATTTCATCAACGCTAATTGCAGTTGCCTGAATAATGTCAGAAATGGAAATGTCCTTAGTTGTTGAAAAATTACTAAAGTCGCCGTGCTTGAATAACTCACTGTAGCCAGCCTCAATAAAAATAGTCTTGAGCGAATGTTCGGTATTAAATTTAAATTTGGGAAGTTTCAACTCCACCTTTTCTTCGGTCATTTTGCTTACCACTGAATGGAGATAGCTGTGACTTAACTTGTCCTCAATTGCTCTTAAATTAAATTTTTTCTTCGGTATGGCCAATAACATTGCAAAAGGGGAGTTTTGATAGGGAAGGATGAGCCATTTTGCTTCCTCATCTTCATAATATTTGAACTGATTGGTTTGATTCATCATTTGAACCCTTACCGAATGATTGGCAGAACTAACAAATACTTCAGGCTGAGTTTGCGGTTTTTTAAATTTACTGACCCAATCGGATTTAAAATACAAGGCATTAATAAAAATGGCTGAAGTACTCGGATCAAGATTTTTAATCAATTCTTGAATTTTATGATGAGTAGAACTATCTACCCATTCATTTATATTTCTTAAATGAAGGGGAGAAACTTCAGTGTTAAAGTATTTGGTTAAATTCTCTAAAAATAATGCCGAGATTTGCTTCGTATTTTTTGCCCACACTGAGTTGGCAAAATAAAGTTCTGAGTTCTCTTTTTTTCCCACTAATGACTGTTCGGGCAGGAATGAGTAGTCCATATTTTCAGAAAACCCAAAAATCTTCTGAATGAGGTCTCGGGTAGCTCCGTGTGAGGCCAGATGAACCATTCCAAACGCCATTTCCATACTGATCGGCGAAAAATTGGTATTCTTCGGTGATGAAGAGAGAAGTTGATAGAGTCGGAACTGAACATCGTTTGGTTTAACTTGTTCGAAATTTTTCCCAGGTGTGAGAAGTGCTTCCGAGACCACAGGGGTAGGAGATGCTTGCACGTCGGATTTTTCATGGTGAGTGCATGCACTGATGACAAGGATCAACGTGAATAATAAGAAAGGGTTCTTCATAACACCGAGTTTAACGTGAGTGAGGAATCAATGCCATTCCTAATTAATGGAACCGATTGAGCTTTTTGGATCCAAAATATCACGAAGTGCATCACCCAAAAAATGAAATGCAATCATGGTGATAAAAAGTGCAAGTCCCGGAAAAAGCATCAGGTGCGGATAGCTTTGAATCCCACGGTATCCTTCATTAGCAAGCGTTCCCCAGCTTGAATAAGGGGGTTGGAGGCCTAGTCCCACAAAGGACAGGAAGCTTTCAGTCAAAATATTATTAGGGATTTGGAAAGTGAGCGAAACAATCATGGGGCCCATGAGGTTGGGTAAAATATGCTTAAACAAAACTTTCAAATGGGTCAAACCGAGAGCGCGGCCCGCTTCAACATAGGGTAGTTCGCGTGCTTGAAGAACGAGTGCACGCACGAGTCGAGCTTGTGTCACCCAGGTAGTCATGCCGATAGCCATAAAGATCCCTAAAAAACCGCGCCCTAAAAGGAGGGTGAACAAAATGGCAAGAAGGAGCATGGGGAAAATATAGAAAATATCGACGATGCTCATGAGCAGTTTATCCCAGATGCCGCCAAAGTAACCTGCAATTGCCCCAGTGAGGGTCCCTAACACCAGCGAGAAAATTGCGGTGCAAAAACCAACCGCAAGAGAGAGCCTAGCTCCGTAAAGTACCCGGCTATAAAGATCTCGACCCAACACATCGGTACCCATGATATTGGCGCCGCCAGGCGGAGCGAGATTTGGCCCTACAGAAACCGCATCATATGAAAATGGCGCAAAATAAGGTGCCCCCAAAGCCAAAACACAGAGAATTGCCAGCACGATCACACTCACTACAAAGCGTTTATCCTTTAAAAATGGATTTTTCATTTCTTGGCATCCACTCTGATCCGAGGATCAATCCAGCCGTAAGTGATATCTACAAACAAGTTACATAGAGTTAAAATCAATCCGTAAGTGAGCGTCATCCCCATCACGAGTGGATAATCTCGATTGAGCACCGAGGTGATAAAATATTGCCCAAGCCCTGGTATTTGGAAAATCGTTTCAACTACATAGCTTCCCGTGATCAGTGATGCAGTGATCGGCCCAAGCATCGTAATGATGGGGATCATTGAGTTCTTCAGTGCGTGTTTAAACAATACGCTCGAATCACTGAGCCCCTTGCTATAGGCAGTACGAATATAATCAGCATGCATTACTTCCAGCAAGGTGGTCCTGGTCATTCGGGCGATGATGGCAAGGGGACGAAGTGCCAGAGTGATGGTGGGAAGAATCATCGACTGCTTATCTTCCCAGAGCGCAGGCGGAAGCCAACCTAAATAATTTGAAAATAAAAGAACGAGAAGCGTTCCGACCAAGTATGCCGGCAGCGTGATTCCTGCGATGGCAATAAACATGGCAGAAAAATCGAAAAATGTTCCCCGTTTCCACGCTGAAAGGACGCCTAAAACGATGCCGATCGAAAGTGAAAAAACGAGAGCGAAAAACCCTAACTCTAATGATGGCGGAAGTGCATCCGATATAATTTCTCTCACCGGGGTTCCGATATAATGGAAAGACTCGCGAAGGTCACCGTGGATGAGGTCATTGCCCCAAGTGAAAAACTGCGAGTAGAGGGGCCGATTCAAACCATATTTCGCTTCAATGTTTGCTTGAATTTCTGCGGGCCAAACCTTTTCGCCATCGAAGGGGCCGCCTGGAGCAAGCCGGAGCAAAAAGAAAGTGGCAACAGTAAGAAAAAGCAAAGTGATGAATGTTTGAACCATTCTTTTCAAAAGGTACGTGAGCATTTATCCCTCGTCCTCTTCATCTTCTTCATTGTCACCTTCGGAGTCGTTCATCATTTTTTGTAGGTGAGCGTCGGGGATTGCACTTAAAAGTGGTGATTTCGGGTAACGCACCCAACCCGAACTTACTGGGAATCCCTTAGGTGGATTAACACATTCATTTCGATCATGAAGGAGTACGGTGTAGGCACAAATAAATGCGTCAAAGGCGTTGATGTTTTGGGTGAGTTTCTTCATGTCTCGATCGTAAATAAAAATATCAAGACCCTCTGCCATTTTCTCAATGATGGCCTGTCTCGCTTGAACGCCTTCTTCTAATTTTCTATAGTGTTGAAGTGTTGTGCCCTTAATCTTCAGTTTAGGACTTAAGAGTGCAACTGTTAGTTTAGGTAGCACCTCATGTAGTTCAAATTTCTGTAGGTGAAGTTTTAAAAAATGCATGCGCGCAGTGAGGGGGGCTTTGTTAGCGCCTAACGTTTCATCGAGTTCAAATCGTATTTTCTCAGGTAACTTTGAAAACACTTCACCTTTAAGAAATAGCTCCACTGGCCGTTGAGTATAAGGTGTGAAAAAATCGCGCATGCGGGCAGTCTTTTTCGATATTTTTCCGCGCAGGTAGGCTGGGTGTTTTGCAGTAAAGAGTTTCATCCACTTTACTTCATTGGCTGCACAGTTTTTTGCGGCCAAGCAAGCCTTCCGTGTGCAGTTCATGCACGGGGGAAGGGTGAGTGGTGCAGTGGTTCCCAGGCGTAGATCTGGATGCTCATCCGCGTGTTCCATTATAATTTCAATGAGAGCCTCATCAGGGTTGGCAGTGGCGTCTGCTCCAATTCCAGCATGAACATCAAGCAAGAAAACTTTTTGCTCTTTAGGATAGTATTCCAAAACAGCGATGGTGGTCTTTGCGTTTTTCGCTCCAGAAAGCTCGAGGCCGAGATAACGCTTTTGATTCATGAGTTGACTTGTACCGTAAGTCCGTGTGGAACTGACTCAAAAGAAAGAAGTTTAATTTCAGGTGATTGCAGAACCGCATCGCTCACCTTTTTTCTGACTCCTGCGTCTTTTTCGGGAAGAAGAATAAAGAAACATCCGCCGCCACCTGCACCACATACTTTGAAAGCTAGATCGGTAATTTTGGAAGCGCGAGCATAAGCCTCATCCATTTCAGGTGTGCTGATTCCGGGTGCGAGCGTCTTACGCACTTCCCATTCATCGCGAACGGCATTCACTACCGATTTAAAGTCTTGTTTCAAGAGAGCATCCTGAACGCGTGTAGTGGCATCACAGATCGCCTTGAATTTGCGCGCTACACTCTCGTCTTTGTCGAGCAGGCCTTTAAAGAGTTGCCAGTTATTGATTCCAGAGTTTCTGGATTTGCCGGAATAAAAAAGAAGAGTTCGTGCTTCTAATTCCTTCAAAGTCGAAACTGGAAGTGCTGTGCGTTCATTGCGCGCTATTTTCCAATTTAACACCTGAAGTCCGCCAAAAGCAGCACCGTAGTAATCCTGTAAACCTGCGGGAGTATAGAGAACCTGGCTCTCCACATCTCGCGTAAGTGAAATCAAAAATTCACCATCTTTTTCTAAATCAAGTGGCGTGCGTGGGTGAGTCCATTTCCAAAGTGCTCCAATAATAGAAATGCTGAGAGCCGATGATCCACCTAAGCCTGCACCCGAAGGACTTTTTGCTTCAGTGGTTAAGGTCAGATTGAGGCCACGTGGGTTGCTGTGTTCTTTGGCAAAGTATTGCAACAATTTTACAGGAAGTATCAGTTCAGGAATAGGAGTAGACGATTCGTCGAGGATTTCATTCCAGGTAAAGACATGTTCCTTTTTCTGATCCAAAGATTGAATTTTGACCTGAGGGCTTGCGGATGGAAATACATCGATCACGGTCTTAGCGAAAAGACTGATTCCGAAATTAATGGTTTTGGGCTGATTCAAAAGTAAATAAAGAGGCCAAATATCAACGGTTCCTCCAGCAAGGTCAATGCGTACAGGGGCAATGGATTCAATAATAGATCGTTCAGTACTCATTGTTCGATGATTCCAATATAGGGAAGAGCGCGCATTTTCTCTGCGTAATCGAGTCCGTAGCCCACCACAAAGTGATTGGGAATTTCAAAACCGATGTAATCAATTTTAAGTCCCTGTGCTTTAAGGGCTTCAGGTTTAAAAAGAAGTGCCGCAGTTTTAATCGAGCTTGGTTTTTTCATCTTCAAATAATCGATGATGTACGAAAGGGTAAGTCCGGTATCTACGATGTCTTCAATTACAATAACATGTTTCCCAATGAGCGGTTCATTCAGATCGAGGGTAACTTTTACTTCGCCCGTAGAAGTAGTGTGGTTTCCGTAACTAGACATTCCGAGGAACTCGCACACGACTGGCATTTTTAAATTTCGAAGAAGGTCTGTAAAAAAAACAATACTGCCTTTCAAAATGCAAATGGCAGTAATTTCTTGCATGCCATACTCGGCATTGATTTTCGCCGCAAGTTCTCTTACGCGAACTTTGAGATCGGGTTCTGAAATATAGACTTTTGGTTCACTATACGAAGGCATTGTTCATGATCTCCCCAAAACCGCCGCCGCCCGGAACGATATATTGTTGTTCGTTTAGGCCGCGTTCTTCATCCCAGAATGTTCCTGGGATTGATTTTAAAACTTTCTCACTCGAGAGCCCGCGATCGAGACGAATGGCGTACACGTGAAGGTCTGGATGTTTAGCATGAAGTGCCTTCAGGTATTCGGGAGTGACGATGCAATGAAGTGATATGAATTTGAGTGCTTTTCCTTGTTTCTTGTACAGATCCAGTGCTTCTACCAGGGTACTGCCGGTAGCGCCCATGGGATCAGGAAAGAGGACAATAGCGTCGTCCACAGTTCCACCGATTTTGTGGCCAGAAACTTCACTTCCGGTTACCTGATGGTTCACGCCAGTTCTACGCGAAATGCTGATGTGATCTTGTCTGACTAGTTTCGGTTTCATGAAGTAATTCAGAGCAGTGTAGCAAATGTGCGATGGAAGGGTACCTGCACGGGCTAGGTTCACGCTTACGACCGGAGTGTTTTCGTCAATGAGCGGGCTTTCGAAATTTCCCTCGGCATGGAACTCGCTCATTCTTGAATGGGTAATGACTTGTTTTTGTGGGAACTCCTGGTTCACCACTATCTTCAATAATGACGAGTAAAGTGTGGTGACGAGTTCGTTGATTACAGGCTGAAAAGTATCTATCGAGCAAAGCTTTGCAAGATGGGAATGAAGAAAAGGGTCAGAGATTAAATGAACATTTTTGCCATAACGGTGTTCACGTTCTGAGAGGCGAAAGGGGATAGCGTCGTATTGTGAGTCCTTGATGGGTTTCATTAACCTATTTCTGCAAGATTTTTATTATTCTGCTTTGAAGAGTTTTGAATTTGGCTTTTCATTTGATTTGGGAAAAGTCCAGGTTGCGATGTCATGATAGCATTGGGTTCATGGCAAATTCGGCAGCGAGCTTCGTAATAATCATGCGCGCCGACCAGTACTTGGCCTTCTTTGAAGTTGCTGTCGTTTTCAGCTGGAATGGTTTCTGTTTGAGCCACTAAACGTTGTGAGCGAGTGGCAGGAGCACCGCAAACTACACAAACTGCAGATAGCTTAGTCACGCTTTCTGCTACGGCTAGAAGAAGTGGCATCGGGCCGAACGGTTGTCCTTTGAAGTCAAGATCAAGACCTGCGCAAATCACGCGAGTACCCCGGTAAGCGAGTTTTTGGGCAACTTCCACAATGTAATCATCAAAAAATTGTGCCTCGTCGATACCCACGATGCGAGTGTTGTCGTCGACGCGGTCTAATATTTCTTTAGCAGTCTTCACTGGGGTTGATAGAATCTTGTTCGCATCATGGCTTTGAACATGATCGGTGCTATAGCGTTGGTCGATGACAGGTTTAAAAACCTGTATTTTTTGCTTGGCGTATTGAGCACGTTTGAGCCGTCTCATCAGTTCTTCGGTTTTCCCGCTAAACATGCTTCCGCATACTACTTCGATGCAACCCATCTGTGTTAACCCCATGCCTTAGAGTTACCGACTGAGAGACAGTTCGTCAAGGCTCTGGCTATTGGTATAATCAATAATGATTACAAAAGCTTACTCTTCGTCTGACTCTTCTTTTGAATAGTCAGATCGATCCTCAATTTCTTTCTCATTACAGAGCAGGTCAATTCTTTCAAGGCCACGTCGCTCAATCTCGTCACAATGGAGATTTTGGCTAAATAAATCAATGAGTTTTGAGTCGTCTTGTTTCATCACGTCCATCGTGATGGGCACCGCTTTATGCCGCAAGAATCCGTAAGCTTGGATGTGGAATCTTGCTCCGTCCTGAAACACACGGATTTTGAGTTCGCCTTCACGATTGGGATTGATCCCCTTGGTGAAGCTGAAGTGGGAAAAGTGGGCTGAGTCGGTCGTTCCGCTGTCGCTCGCCTCAAATTGATTTGGCTCGAAATTGTCACCTTCGCTAAAGAGTCGTGCCGCTTTGATTTTGCTACCATCACGGGTTAATTCGAGTTCATCCGATTGAATTCGCTCGTCGGAATACTTAATCCAGCCGCAATAGAGTTTAGTGAATGTTTTCAGTTCAAGAAACTTCGTGGTCTTCTTATCGGTAAATGGATTTTTGTACTGATCCTTCCGCTGAGTGGCGGCTTGCGATTTTTCGAGAACTCTGCCTGCAACGTAATTCTGCGTACTCACGAGGTGCCCTTCAGAATCGTAAGTTTTAACGGTCCCGGTGGGTAGGCCGTTTTCGAGTGGAATCAGAAGCTTCATGTACTTTCTATCGTCGGCAGAGTTTTGATTTCGGAGGTAGATCTCTTTTGAGCGGGGTCCATTACATGAGGCCAAAAGCAGGCACACTATTGCTGCTGAGAGAGAACGCCGACTCACCAAGGTCATACCGTAGGATCTGTTTTTGGTTCGATTCTTGGAAACAAGACGGGCGGATCGACCAAAGTGTAATTTCCATGGGTGATGTCGAGCACGCTAGGTTTTCTGCCGAGTGAGGCCAATGCTTTCGCACCCGTTTCTGGGAGAAATGCGCTCAATAATTGAGAAATGACATCAATCCCATATAGGCCGTTATAGATGATTTCTTTAAAAAGACGATCGTCTTCCTTCACCGACCAAGGCTTTTGATCATTAATATATAAATTCACCATATTCACTTCTTGCCAGAGGCGTTCGAGAGTTCGATGATGTTCTCGCTTCAACATGAGTTCTTTCATGTCGGCAATGAGTGGTTCGAAATTAAAAGCAACTTTGATATTCTCGGGAGTAATTTCGCCGCTGATTCTTTTCATGGATAGTTTTACTACTCGCATGAGGAGATTTCCGTAATCGTTCCCGAGTTCCGACTGATGTCGCTTCAATAAATCTTCCATCACGAAAGCGCCATTGCTGTTCGATGGAATGGCACGGAGAAGGTAGTAGCGAAATGAATCCACCGGTACTTCTTTGATGACATCAAACGGATCGACGCCATTGTTCAAGCTTTTAGACATTTTCTTGCCATCAGCGGCGAGCACCATTCCGTGTACATAGACTTGCGAAGGGAGTGCGATCTTTGCAGCATGAAGCATAATGGGCCAAATTACGGCATGAAACCACAAAATATCTCGTCCGATGACGTGCATGGTGTTCGGCCAAAAACCCCGAACCGTACTGGCGGTGTAGTAATTAATGAGCGCATCGAACCAAGTATAAATTACGAAATCGGGCTTGCCAGGAACAGGAATGCCCCAGCCTTTGTTGGGCCGTGTGATCGAGAGATCTCTCATGGGTTCACTCTCGAGGCGAGAAATAATCTCATTCCGCGAGAGGTCAGGCATCACGAAGGTAGGATTCGATTTAATATGGTTAATCACCCATGCTTGGTGTTGACTCGTTTTTAAGAAGTACCCTTCTTCCTCCACGAGCTCGAGCGGAGTGTGATGTTCAGGACATTTCTTATCAGGAGCCTGAAGGTCGGTGTAGTAGGCTTCGCAGTTTAAACAGTAATGGCCCTGGTAACTGCTAAAATAAATATCGCCTTTATCTTCAAGGATTTTCCAAATTTCATGAGTCGCTTTGATGTGTCGTTCTTCAGAAGTACGGATAAAATCGTCGTAAGAAATATTGAGTTTTGCGCAAAGGTCTTTAAATACAGCCACATTTTTGTCGACAAATTCTTTAGTGCTGAGGCCGGATGCTTCCGCACTTTTCACTAATTTTTGTCCGTTTTCATCAGCGCCGGTCAGAAAAAAGACTTCATTGCCGAGTAGACGGTACCAACGCGCGTAGGAATCGGTCACGATCTTTTCATAAGCATGGCCAAGGTGGGGGGCTCCGTTTGGATAATCGATTGCGGTAGTGACGCTGAATTTCATGTGTTCATCCCAAAGAGTGCTGCTATAATTCCAAAAAATAATCCCATGAAAACACCGATCACGCAGGTAGCAACGACGGATAAGACGATTCCTGGGATGATCATGACGCCGATCGAGCGAAGCTTCGAAATTTTATAGCGAAGTGAGATCGCATAAATCATGAGGACAATCCCAAAAATCCAGGCAAAAAAGGCACCTAGTCCCATGGGGAGGAAGCCTAAGATCGCCCCAATTAAGTTTGGTGCAGAAACGAGGGCGACGAGCTTCACAAAGTTTGCAAGTTGAATTCCATCGCGATCTGAGTCTTTAGGAACTAATAAAAGTGCTCCAATCCAAAGAACGACGCCGCCAATTGCTGCACGAAAGAGTGAATGAAGTGGGCTAAGCGTCACGCCTAGAACTTCAGCAAGCCAAGCCGGAAAAAATGAGGTGTGTTCTGGAACTTGTGCCCAAATGCTAGAAGGCAGTTCTTTCCAAAGTGGAAGACTCTCTAGTTGCTTGCGCATCTTCAGTAGTCCATCAAGGAGAGTTTCATGCCTCACGATGCGAGTGAGCCATTGCAGTAAATCTGAAATCCAATTCACGACGACCGTAAAGGCGAGGGCGTAACTCAAAGAAATCTTCGGATATCGATTCGTAAAAAATAATTTAGGCTCAGTTAATGAATCGACGATGTCCCGATAAAATTGTTTAAATAGATTCTCAGGTTCCGTCGGTTTAAAATCGGTGGGCTCGGACTCTGGCGTGGGTAAATTGGTCGGCGTTTCATTTTCATCCATTTATTTTAGTTTCCACGATTCTTCCTCAAAAGGTAAAGCACTATTAAAAGAATCGCTTAATAAAAACGCTTCTTTGCGTTTCGCGTTCAGGTCCTCGGCATAGATCTTTTTATTCGAACGAGTGAAGCGATAGTGGTACTTCTCAGGATTTTGTTGATCTCCAAAACTTAGAGTGATCTCACCCGACTTGCCCGCGGGGATGGCGGGAATGAAATCCACTATTCGACTGCTGACCATGGAGTCCATGAGGTTCTTTAATTCTTTAGGCTCACCCTTTCCAATAGTGAAATGATAGGGCTTCGTGTAGTGCTTTCCCGTTAAATCGACGGTAGTTACACTCACTTGACCCGCTTGGCTTAAAAGAAAGCCTTTGCGGAGTTCATTCAGTTTCTTATTGGTTTGACTGAGGATCAAGTTGTCTACTTCTACTACTTCCTTCCGTTCAGACGAGCGTGCGTAGTAGGTTTTGTGTTCCACTTTCTTTTCTTTAATGTTCTTTTCAAAGAGATCAAAATGAAACGTTTCAGTTTTGTTTTTGAGTTCATAGCTGACCATGGGCTTCAGCCCATGGATAGGGGCATCCTGTGGAAATCCCTTCGCTTTTAATAGCGCAATGCTAGTGATCAGGGTTTGAATGCGGTCGTAGTCGGCAGGAAGATCGTTGATCAACCACAAGCCATCCTTTTTGAGGCCCACTAAACTTCCGCCGGCTGTTTTAGCTTTAAAACTCTCAATTGCGCCACGATCAAATGAGAAAAGCGCTTTATCTCTAAAATAGGTTAAGTCATGATCAAAATTGTTTTTAAAATAATTAGTGACTAAATAAATAGTTTTTTCATTGACGTTGCCATTCACTGAAGCTGCCGCAAAGGTCTTGTCTCCGAGTGGATACTCAATCCCGAACCAAAGAGTGAGTTTCTTTCCATCCTCTAGTGTGAGCTCCATGAATTGAGTGGCGAGATCTGTGCGTTTGGTGTCGCTTAATCCATAATCGTCGAGCAGTTTTTTTCTTTTTTCAGGCGTCTCATCGCTTAAATCAATGGTCTCGGTAGCGATCAGGCTGGTTGCCGCTGAGAGGAGTGACTTCACATTCTCATTGTCGGCCTTCAATACTTCAGGGTAGGTCAGGCTCCAATTACCATTACTGTCAATTGAGCACTTTTTCTGAGCTAAATCGTCGCATTTTCCTTCAATCAGTCCCTTGGTAGAACTTTTAATTTTGAAGGAAACGATTTGAGTTGTTTCGCTTGGAAGACCCAGGGGTTTCTTCGTGGCCGTATCTTCTTTTTCTTTTTTCGGTTTATGTGAAAACTCTAACCAATAGGTGAAGCTCCCCAAAACAAGAAGAGAGGTTGATAAAATGAGCGGCATTTTCCAGCTAGGTTGTTTCATATTGAACTTCCTTACTTATCTTTTTCAAAAATTTAATTCATGACTATAGTTTTTTACGTCTTACCCAGATCACAATTCCCGCAATGGCAATCATGAGGGGAACAATCACAACGCTTACCCAGAAAATAGCAATCCCTTGATTTTGGGAGAGCTCCACTTTTCCCGCATCATCCTCTTTCGCCCGAATCGAGATCATGCTTTCATCCGCAATCGCCCAACTGACCGAGTTTAAGAAAAAATCTAAATTTCCGCCAAAGCGAGAGTAATTGTTGTTTGCAAATTGACTGGAGCCAAAAACAACAATGCGGGTTTCGCGCGGTGCTTTTGAGTCTTTCTTTTTCCCGCTCGCTGCCACTGCAGTTGCAACCGGCCCCTGAAGATCGACGCCCGCATTGTATTGAACTGCACCTTTGGCAATCGAAGCCATGTCGGTTTCGCCCCAGGCTTCAGGACTGGTTTTCGCCAACCAAGTTGCCTGTATTCCTGCAGGAGTTGGATTAACTAAATCAAGAGGACGAGAAAGTGGGAAATAGCATTTTTGGTCAAAACCTTTAGTGATGCTGTGGTCATTGTTGAATTGAGAAATGATCGGTACTGATACATCCACATTCATTCGGCGTGATGACGGATCAATCACTAAGCCTGATTTAAGTTCAATCCCCCAAGGTGTAAGGAGGGCTTTCATCTCTTTGGTTTGGTCTACTTGAGCAATGGCCGCGTCCACTGCTACTACCAAGCTTCCACCATTATCGAGGTAGTCGTTCAGCATTTTCACTTCGGCAGGAAAAAGCGCTTTATTGGCGCCCATCATCACGAGGACTGAACAATCAGCAGGAACTTTAGGCTCTTGAGCAAGTGTGATCTCTTTTACATCGTAAGTTTGATCTTCTAAGCCTTTTTTTGCGGCTTGAAAGGCTTCAGCAAGTGTATTCGTGAAGCTTGGCTCACCATGACCGACGGTCGTGCACACCATGGTCTTGCCTTCTTTAGCAAGTTTGATGAGCGCGTTCGTGATTTTCTCTTCGGTGATCTCTTCTAGTTTAGTGGTTTTACCTTGGTAGCCGAGTACCAAGGTTTCCATTTTCTTAATTCCCATTTCTTTAGTGCGAATGGGCTCTTTCGTTGGATCAACCACTTCTAATTTGAATTTTGAACTGAGCTTTTTGTAATTATCAAAAATAGGGCGATACTTTTCTTTGGATCCGACATCAGCAAAAAAAGTTGCCGTAACATCCGATTTCAACCCATGCATGATTTTGTCACTTTGATCAGAGAAAGTGTGAATTTTGTTCTTCGTGAGGTCAAGTTTTTGAGGATATCGACTCGCGAGGAAGTTAATAACTCCTACCAGTGCGATCACCACCAAGGTGATAAAAACCGAATTCACGCCAAACGACAGTGCTCTTTTGTTTAGATCTTTTTTTTGATTTTGATTCATATTTTGTCTCCTGAAGCCTTTATGTTATCGCCAACGATAAGAGTCTAAAACCCGGTGAGTGAGGAATAAGCTCACACCAATGAACGAGCAATAGAAGAGGACGTCTGACGTTTCAAGTATCCCCTGGCTGAAGTTGTTATAATGTTGAATGAGTGACAAATAGTCTAAGATTTCACCGAAAGTTTGACCTACCGATTGAGAAGCCCAATTGATCAACCAGAAAAATAATCCTGCCGCAAAGGTCAATGCTCCTGCAACGATTTGATTTTCAGTCATGGATGAAAAGAGAACGCCCATTCCCAGATAGCAGCCACTCAAAAGAAGAGTGCCAAGATAGCTCGTGAAGAGAGGCCCCAGATCAGGATTA
The DNA here is from genome assembly GCA_903845155.1 of Oligoflexia bacterium. Classification (GTDB taxonomy): domain Bacteria; phylum Bdellovibrionota; class UBA1018; order UBA1018; family CAIMNF01; genus CAIMNF01. Next base: position 6,859 of record CAIMWN010000248.1, on the reverse strand, counting down.
CCAAATACAAAAAGGATAATCGGATAAACCATCGTGAGTGTCAGCATGGTGAGTACCAACAAAAACGCAGAGAGGAATTTCCCAAGGACAATCTCACCCAAGGTAACGGGCGAAGTCATCAGGAGTTGGATCGTCTGCATCTTCTTTTCTTCAGCAAATAAACGCATCGTAATAAAGGGAACGAGGAAAAGGAAAATAACATTCATATTGCCGTAAAGAGGGCGAATGATTCCTTCGGTGATGCTCGTGCCTTTTCCGCCCATGCCATATTGTTTGTATTGCATGCTCTGCAAATTAAAATGACTTAAATTAAAAAAGAACATCCAACCCATGATGATGAGGAATCCGGCGATCACGATATAGGCGATCGGGGAGGTGAAGTAAGTACGAAAGTCTTTCCAGGCAATGGTCCATATTTTTTTCATGAATGATTCTCCTGAGTGGTGAGCTGAAGGAATACTTCTTCTAAGCTTAGTTTTTCTGATCCAAAAGAAAGGACGCCCATTTTTTCCCGAACGGCAGCTTCAATGATAATGTCGCGAAGTTCGCCTTGTTCGGGGTTCAGCTCAATGAGTAGTTTTCCGGGGCCTTCTATTTGGACTGTTTTAATACCGCTCAGCGATTTTAGCGCAGAGATACCGCTTGAAGTAGCATCTTTTACTTCCATTGTGAAAAGAACGCCGCGGTTGATTCGGTTAGTAAGATTCTCGATGGTATCTTGCGCTACGATTTTCCCTTTATTAATGACAATGATTCGTTGGCATGTGGCGGTGACCTCAGGGAGGATATGGGAGCTGAGAATCACGGTATGCTGTCCGGCAAGGCCTTTAATGAGCTCACGAATCTCAATAATTTGGACTGGATCTAATCCCACGGTTGGTTCATCCAAAATCAGCACTTTTGGATCATGAACGAGAGCTTGCGCGATACCTACGCGTTGGCGGTAACCCTTTGAAAGGTTTCCAATGATGCGCTTCCGTACTTGGCTCAGCCCAGTGCGTTCTATTGCACTAGAAACAGCCGCTTTCAATTTTGCTTTCTCTACATCATGCAGTCTTGCTGCAAAGTCGAGATAGTCTTCGACCACCATCTCCAAATAGACCGGAGGGGTCTCTGGTAAATAACCTACATTTCGTTTTACGTCGATGGGCTGATCAAAGACGTCGAATCCTGCAATTTTTGCAGAACCAAAACTTGCCGGCATGAAGCCAGTCAAGATTTTCATCGTCGTACTTTTTCCAGCACCATTGGGTCCGAGAAATCCTACGATTTCGCCAGATTTAATATTGAAGTTAAGATCCTCGATTGCAGTTCGAGAACCATAGAGTTTAGTGAGGCCCGATACATCGATCATGATGAGGGTGTCTCCTTTCTAAAAATTAATTTTTAAATTTGAGTGGTAATTCTACTCTCTAGAATGAACTTAAGTCCGTTAATGTCAAGAGGGCTATACAAGGAAAATCCTTAGTGTAAACTAGGCCATATGATCAAAATGAGTTTATTATGTGCGTTATTTGTTCTGGTGAATGCTGGTGCATTTGCTGCAGGTGCTAAAGACCCAAAAGAGATGGATTCTGCTCATCAATATATTAACCCTTATTCCAAAACGGCAGGGGACTCATTCAAGAATCTGCCGGCAGCGAAAAAGGGGGGAGCAATCTATTCCGGGGTGAGTGGAAATTTCAAGTATTTGAATCCAATGCTGACTCAAGATGAAAATGGAATGAATGTGCTCAGTTTCATCTTCGCAAAATTATATGATTATGATCGTGAAACTGGTGAGTTTTTCCCCTGTATTGCAGAAAAGCTTGAGATTTCTAAAGACCACAAAGAGATGGTGTATACCCTGAGGAAAGAAGCAACTTGGGAGGATGGAAGCCCCATTACTACCGATGATGTAGAATTCAGCTTTAAGATTTTGATGGATGGTAAAAACGACAACGCGCCAAAGCGAAGCTATTTTGAGAAATATACATTTGAAAAAGTGAATCAATACGTTTTCAAGTTCAAAAACGATAAACCCAGCATCAACACTTTGCCCGAAACCAATTCAGATTTTTATGTCATTCAAAAAAAACAGTTTGAACATGAGGCAAGCTTCACGAACTCAAAAGGCATCATGCAGCCGATTGGTTCGGGACCCTATAAATTAAAGAGCTATTTGCCCGATCAAAAAATAGAGCTCGAAAGAAACAAGGAATGGTGGGGATTTAAACTTCCTTACTACAAGGGAGTTCATAATTTTGATTCCATCATCTTTCGAATCATTCCTGATACCACCCTCGCATATGAGAAGTTTGTAAAGGGTGAAATAGATGTCATTGCAATGAATGCAGAAATGTTCGGCTCGAAAGTGAAGGGCATCGACAAAGATAAGTTTGGTAGTTCACCCAATTCAGGCAAAGAAATGTGGGCTGCAAAACAAGTGACGAAGGCACCACCCGTGTGGAATTATATTGGTTGGAACTTAAAAAGGCCTTATTTTGCGAGTAAAAAGACTCGTCAGGCTTTGGCGCACCTGATCGATTATGATCAAATAATTAAAACTCTGTTTTACGGGCTTTATGAAAGGTGTGTCAGCCCCTTTGGTAGTTCAACGCTCGATGCGGCCCCTGATCAAAAGAGCAAGGCATTCAAGTTTGACCCAAGCCTGGGAATTGCAATGCTAAAAGAAGATGGCTGGAGTGATACCGATGACGACGGCATACTGGATAAAGTGATCGACGGAAAGAAAGTGAAATTTGAATTTACCCTTCGCTATAATTCGGATAACCCAGTTCGTGCTAAGACTGCTCAGATGATTAAGGAACAATTTAAAAAAGCAGGCATCGTGGTGAATGTCCAGGCACTGGAGTGGGTGACGTACATTAACGAAATTGATAATCGAACTTCAGATGCTTTTATTCTTTCTTGGGCAAAGGGGAGTGTGAACGCCAATGTCAGGCAGCTTTGGGATACGAAGTCGTATGAAAATAAGGGGTCAAACTTTGTCGCCTACAGTAACCCTGAGGTAGATAAGCTTTCTGATCTGGCCGAATCTGAGCTCAACGGGGCAAAACGGCATAAGTTATTGCAAAAAATTGGTGCCATTATTTATGACGACCAGCCTTATGCCTTTATTGCTGAAATTCCAGGATTTCTTGCGGCTTACCATACCAAATTGAAAGCGAAGAAATGGATGATGAGTTACGATGATCAGCCTGCCATTTGGTTGTATTCTGCCGAATAAACAGTCACACTAGAGCTATGTTCAGTTACCTTTTGAGACGTCTGGTCACCATGATCCCGATGTTCTTCCTGATGACCGCCGTTTACTTCTGCGTTCAAAATTATCTGCCGGGCGGCCCCGTTCAGGAGATCCTCAGTCGCATTCAATTTGGCGGGAGCGATGGTGGTGGAAGTACGATGTCGATCGATGACATTGGTAAATTAAAAAAGGAATTAGAAATCCAATACGGTCTCGATAAGCCTGTCTATCAGCGTTATTTCATTTGGCTCAAGAAAATAAGCGTACTCGATTTCGGTGATTCCACCTCTACTCGGCAGCCTGCGATCAAAACAATTCTTGAACGAATTCCCATTTCCCTTGGTTTCGGCATACCTGGTTTCTTTCTCACCTATTTAGTGTGTATTTTTTTAGGAATGCTGAAGGCCTTGAAGGATGGGAGTGGTTTTGACGTTTCTAGTTCTATTTTGCTTTTCATTGCATATAGCATTCCGGCCTTAGTGGTATCAGTGGTCCTTTTGCTTATTTTTTGTACGGACCGAGTCTTGCCAGGAGGCGCTCTTTTTCCGTTGGGAGGGGCGCGAGCTGATAATTTCGATCAACTTGATTTTCTTCATCAATGTATTGATTATGCAAAACACATGTTTTTGCCAGTTTGTGCGTCACTTTTAGGTGGCTTCACCTTTCTCACCATGCTGATGAAAAACTCCCTGCTCGATGTGCTCAGCAGCGATTTTATTCGCACAGCTAGGGCAAAGGGACTTTCCGAATCGAGAGTGATTTTTAAGCACGCACTTCGGAATGCGATCCTTCCGTTGATGGTCGGCGTGGGGGGCTTCTTATCTGCATTTGTCGCCGGTTCTATTGTGATTGAAACCGTTTTTGGTTTACCTGGCATGGGTAGGCTGATGATTGAGGCCCTTAATTCCCGCGATTATAACGTCCTCATGGGGGTTGCGGTCATTCAATCAGGTATTGTGATGTTCGGACAGTTGATCAGCGACATTGCTTATGTGCTCGTTGATCCCCGCATCGATTTCGGTGGAGGTGATCGATAATGGCTTTCAGATTTAGCCCACTCACGTTGAGACGTTGGAATACATTTTTCAGACAAAAGCGCGCCTGGGTGGGGCTTTGTGGATTTCTGTTTGTTTTTATCATTTCCATGACGGCTGAGTTTTGGTCAAACAGCAAACCCATTTTAATGAAACGCGATGGGAATTGGTTTGCGCCGGCCTTTTTGCATTACTCGGCTAGTAAATTTGGAGTGACTGATTCATTTGTGGTGGATTACCGCGCTCTCGTTAAAAAAGATCAAGAAACAAATCTTGAAACCTGGGCATGGTTTCCGCTCAATGCCTGGGACCCCTATGAACAAACTACCGAAATCATGACTGCACCATCGTCTACGCATTGGCTTGGTACAGATTCTTTAGGCCGTGATGTTACTGCCCGACTCATTTACGGAACACGTGTTTCGCTTTCGTATGGGCTATTGTTTTGGCTTCTGAGTTTCTTGATCGGGATCTTTATCGGATCAATACAAGGCTATTTTGCAGGCACTACCGATTTTATTACGGAGCGCTTGAAGGAACTCATCGAAATACTGCCGTTCTTATCGGTCGTGATTTTAGTGAACGGTCTCATGAAGTCAGATTCTTTCTGGCTTACGCTTTTCGTGGTCGTGCTTTTTTCTTGGGCAAGCGTCTCTTCTCAATTGCGAGCACAGTTTTTAAGTTTAAGAAAACGCGAGTACTGCGAGGCTGCGCGCGCGGCCGGCGCAAAAGATCTGAGAATAATTTTCGTCCATATTTTACCTAATGCGGTGACGCCCATTTTAACCTTAACTCCGTTTACTGTTTCTGCGGGGATTGCTACACTTGCGGTGCTCGATTATTTGGGTTTTGGACTTTCTCCGCCCACGCCCAGTTTAGGTGAGCTTCTGCAGCAAGGTCGAACCTACATTCAAAATGCAGCTTGGCTTTTAATTACTCCGACGGTGGCGTTGTCGTGGATGTTGATTTCGATTAATTTAATAGGGGAGTCACTGCGTGAATCCTTCGATCCACGAAAATAAAGTCCTGTGCTTGCGCCCGTGTAATATATAGATCTTTCATTTGAGTCTCCTTTTTTAAATTCATGAAGTCGCCCCTCGGACGTCCTGTCCTCTCGCTGCCGGCCATCCTGGCCGCGCTCGATATGGGGTGACTTCACGAATTTAAAAAAGGAGACTCAAATGTAAAAACAACTCCATACTATTTTGGCGCAGGCACAGGATTTTATTTTCTGGGGTCTTTGAGGGGCGTTCGGAAGTAAGGCAGAATGATATCACTTTTATACAAGAGTTTTAAATCACGTGAGGGGAGGATGCAGTTTTTGATATCATCGGCCGTGTAATGTACCAAAGTTCTTTTGGTAAAGGAAAATTGCCATCGTTAAAGGTTAACGATGGCAATCGAAAAATAATTGAGTTGTATTACTGTTTACAGATAAAATAGACGAATGGAATGTACTTTGAGTCGGTAACGCTTGGGCCGGTAACGGGCGCGAATTGATTATAAAAAGGTCCATCTTGGTTAATCGCAGCCTCAACGACTATGGTGGTGTTATCTACTAGCTTTACCGTTAATCGGGAAGGGCCGTAATTGGCTTGCATTGTATTCGCCTTAATCAATGTGAAAAGCTGTGGACCGTCGTTGCTGTAGGGTAAATTTGGGTAATCTAAAAACTGGTATGAGTTCGTTATTAAATGTTTAAACTCGAGGCCCATATGCTCAGGAAATCCATACCAATTGATTTCACCAGTAATTCTAGTTTCATTTGGACTTCCTAGGCTCGTCATTCCGGTTCCACCAATCATTACTCCTGTACAACCTTTGGTATCCCATGCGAGAGAATTAATTTTTTGAAAATCGTAAGTAGAGCTTTGGTCTTTAAATAATTTTCTTACCAACGTGACGAACTCATTGTGTACCACTTTTTTCTTACCTGGCACCCATTCCTGATAAGTTTCAAGATGAAGGTTTTCGGTGATTCTCCAAGAGATTGTATATTCTGAGGGAACCTTCTTATTGATTGGCAATTCTAATAAGGTTTGTACTAAGAGCTCGTGGAACACAATTCGGAGATAGCTTGGGTCGTTCGCAAGTTTAACTTCTGGAAGTGCGTTTGTATTACAAACGAAATAACGATTATTCAGGTCTTCAAAATGGCTTACACAATCCCGGTCATCTTGAAAAGCATCCTCTACTGGACCAATGTTGACTATTGGGCGGACTCTTTGAATCAGGGCGTGAAAACTTTCTGTGGGGTGCAATCGGTCGTATTCTACGATTTCAGGAAAGGTTTTTTTGCCTTCACCAGTGAGTAAGTACTCATCGATCTTTCCGATGTAGTGGCGAAGATCCCCTTCTTTTGCTCTTCCGCCCCCTGAGTTGCCGGAACCTTCTTGGGCTTGGCTGTTCATAGGAACCAGCGAGGTAATGAGGGCGATTGCGCCCATTACCCAAATTTGCTTATTCTTGATTGATGCATTCGATACTTTCATTTCAGACTCCTTTTTTAATGTTTTTAATACACTAAGTCAATTTAATTAATTAACTTAAACCGGGAAAATCAATGAATTTGGTTGCC
>CAIMWN010000247.1 GCA_903845155.1 Oligoflexia bacterium | reverse complement strand
TAATTTTCATGCTCTTTTTGCGGCCTGAACCTGGGCCACAGCTCCTTTCCAACCTTCTAATAAACTCTCCATCAATTTTCTCGCGTGATCAAAGCGCTTGGGATCATTCTCTAGATTGCCCCGAGTAATTTGATCGACGATAAAGCTGTAAAGGCGCTCAAGATTCTTGGCAATCTCCCCACCGATTTCGTAATCGAGGGTATTATTAAGCTCATTCACAATGTCGTGAGCCTTACCCACCGCCATTCCCTTGCCGACCAAGTCATTTTTTTGACAGCAATCAGCAGCTCTCTTTAAATGTTTGATCGCGGCTTCATAGAGCATGATTAACACCTGTTCTTTCGATGCGGTGGTCACGGCTGTTTGCTTGTATGCATTTAATTTAGACATCTAGTTTATCCTCCCAGTAATTGTGAAATTGGACTACCTGAACTGCCACCGAGGGTAGCGGAGAGGTAACTCTGTTGTTTTTGCATGTTATTCAGAGAACCCTGCAGCCTACTAAATTGATCAGTAAGCGATTGGGTTTTCTTTTCTAAGTTTCGCTCTTTCATCTCTATCGATTCATCTATTTGCTTAATCCTCGACTGAATACCTTTTTCTCTGGAGCTCAACACTCCATTGCCTTGCTGAGTATAACCGTCCATCACAGTTTTCAGTTGAGACACAAATCCCTTTTCGCCCGACACTGCTTCGGCCACACCATCAAAATCTTTTTCGAGTGCTTTTTGAAACGCCTCTTCTTTGAAAGTAACACTACCTTTTTTGTCGAACTCAATTCCAAGCTCACTCAAATGGATAATTTTAAAACTATCTTCGTTGTTGAAGTGGGCACCGAATCCTTCATGCATTAAGTTCCGTAACCTGAACTCGATATTTTGAAGACTGGTATCACCCGCAAATGTGCCGCGAGTATCACTTTTTTCATCCACTTGATTTTGCTTATTAATAAAATCAAGAATTGAATTTACGCCGTCCACGACTTTCTTCACTTTATCGGTAACTTTTGCGTGATCGGCTTTAATGTTAAAGGTAAATTTCTGTCCAGGTTTTGCTTGCTTGAGCTGTACGCCCACCCCTTGCAAGAAATCGGGGGACTCATTACTGTTAAGCTCCACCTCAAAACCATCTACACCTAAAACCGCATTTTTTGCGCCCTTATCGCGATCAATGTAAAACTCTTCCTCCCCATCCACAAAATAAAGCTGAGGAAACTTCACTTCATTTTCTGCACCATCTTTTTTTGCGGACAATACCAAGCGATAGGGTTTATCGGGGTCGCTCGAATCTTTAAGCACAGTGGCCTTAACTGCTGCATCGGGAAGTGTATTTATCTTATTTGCAATTCCGTAAAGAGATGAGTCATCTTGAGTGACGTAGATATCTTGATTTTCGCCATTCCCCATTTGCATCGAGATATATCCAAGGCCCAATACCTTCTTGTTTGGATCACTAAAGGAGTTCGACATCATGGACGAACGCTCCGCAAGTTCTTTGACTTCCACTTCCCAGCTACCGATGTTCGCTTTTTCCTTGTCGATCCTCACATCCATCAGTTGTGAACCATCACCTAACTCTGCTTTCAATTCTTTGAATTTATTGTAACCGGTTACTGAATCAAGTATTCCTTGTATGGTGGTGAATTTACCTTTGAATTCACTGAAGAGCTTCAGACGTGACTGCTCCAATTCCTTGCGCGCAGTAAGACTCTTGATCGGCTGTTTTTCAGCCTCAATAATTGCGTTCAGAGCCTGTTTAAATTGTCCGCCCCCCATGGGGTCAAAGCGTAAACCCAAAGTTTGAAGTCCTCCTTGACTTCACTTCTATTTTCATCAATTTTTAGCTTAAATTCCAGGGAAATTAACGCGTTTTACACAATCTTCTGCCTCGTCATAGATCAAATATTGACGATGAACTGGGGGATACCCCATATTGAAGTAAAAGGGCTTCATTTCGTCAAGGTCGTGACAATGACCGAGGATAACATAGTCAAAGCCCTGCCGGTTCTTCTCTTTGGCGTAAGAGCGGAACAAGGTTCTCAATGCATCTCTGTTCTCCAGTGGCCAATTCTGAGGAAGGTCGCTTTCTTTTTGCTCGAGCGTTCGAGAACTGAGATCGCCTATTTTTTGAACGAAGGCTCCCGGCACAATGTTCGCGGCAACCCTGATTACATGAGAACGGAAAAATTTTCGTAAACGCAGATATCCCGAATCCTCTTGGTCGACGAGATCACCGTGGGCAATAAAAAGTTTTTTTCCCACGTCACCATTTGGCGTGCGCGGAGAAACCGGAATCACGACGGATTCATCTAAAAACTGAATGTTCGCTTGATCAAAAAGAGTGCGTAGATGAAAATCATGATTACCTTCAATGTAATAGAGCTGCACATTTCTCTGAGAAAGCAAATGGACCACATTGAAGAAATTTGCGTATTTCCTACTATAAAATGATGATTTTCCGACGAGTAAGTCAAAAATATCACCCGCAAAAACCACGTGACATAACGTAGGATTCATTTCATTCGAGATCTGCTGAAGGACCTGAAGAAAAGACAAATAGAGTGAAGATTCGGGATCAGTAATATGTAAGTCGGAAAATATCCAGACGCGCATGCTAGAGACTATAACACGATCCTACGCTTTTTGGTCTAGTAGCTTGCCAGAGCGTTTGCCAGCTCTCACGGCATCCCGAAGTTTTAAAAATTCTTCACCAGATACTGAACGAAGCACACCGCCTGAAGCGTCCTTTAATACCACCTTGAGACCCGGACCGTGCCCTTCCGCATTGGCAGTAATTCCGGCTGTTTTCGTCATTTCATCGAAGGAAAAAGCATCTACCGCTTTTTGCACATTCTCATCAGTGACTTCAATTTCGTCCTCGTCTTTATCTTTTTTCTTTTGGCGATCGTAGGCATTCGAACCTGCGCCACCCTGTTTATCGTTAGATTTATCGGTCACTTTTGAAAACACCTGTGTAATCTGCGGGTAAAAGTTTACTTTCATATTCAATCCTTATTTAACTCTCGTTCTGGTCCCTAACCACATTTCGGCATGTTTAGCGCTAAAGTTTAATTAAAAAAACTCAACAATATCAATGACCAATGTAAAGCGAAAATAACAATTGTAAACTAAATCACCTTAATATAGGACTACGCAAACTTGCTTCAATGGAATGAAGCTCATTTTCTACCTTTTAACCATTTAAAGAGAGAGAGAACCCCCTCATGATTAAGCCGTTTTGTCACACTTTGCTCCTTGCCATCGCAGCACCCAGCCTAGTGGCGCATGCGGGGGTTTATTCCTTCGGGGGCAGTTGCCCCACCCAGGGTGCATGGACTCAAATGGCAATTCAACAGTCTGGCCTGATTGCAGATGCCGTTAGACAATTGAGAGACAACCCTGCCTGTAAAGGAATTGAATCAGTGGTAAGTGGCCTTCAAAAAGCACAGGAGGTTCTTGCCACTTCCCCAGATCAACAAAAAGAAGAAGATAGAATGGAAAGTCTTCCCGCCGAAATGACCGCACTTCGAAACGGTGTCATGACCGGTGGTCAAGTAAACGATAAAGCTGCAAGCCTGCTCCTGAACAGGACCATGGAAGCTGCAGCGATCAGCTCAAAGATTGATCAAAATTCATCGTTAAAAGTGGCAGACTTCACTCCGCGCCCTCGCGGTCTCACTAGTATTTTTTCAAAGCTTGCAGGTCCTGCCTCGAAGGGCCTTGATCTTGCTACCCAAGTGATGGAGCTCCTGCCTCAGTACGACGAATGTTTAATCGGCCATCCCCAACAAGGTCTCACGATTCTTGCGGGCGCCGTTAAAGTCGCTGCCGCTTTTAGCGCGGCCGGCGAAGGAGTAGGCGATAAACTGGGAAACGCCATCAATGGGCTTGCTACCATGGTTCGGAACCGCAGATTCACACAAGTCCTTCGTAAACTAGACGAAAGTGAATTTTGGTTTTCAATTTCCTGCCTAGTAGAAAGCACGTCTAAAAATTATTGCGATGCTCAAAATGCCCAAGAAATCCTTCAGTACTCAAAAGCACAATATACAAATGCGATGAAACGAAATACCGATGGACGCAAGGACCCAAGCTACGATAACCCGCTCGAGGGTTACTATCTCATGGTTCGCGAGCTTCCCCTTATTTCTGCGTGGATGCAACAAGTGCAATTTGGAACCAATCCTCGCCTCTTGAACGATGCTGACTTTAAAAATAAAGTTTGGGATCAAGTGAACGATCTTACTAAGGCGATTAATAACTTGAACGGCGATTTAAATGAGCAGTTGTTGTTCATGAGAGAATTGACCGATACTAACGCTAAGAAAAATCAATTATCAATCATCATTGGCCGTATCGTGCAAATGATGGCTGCCGGAGAATCTGCAAAATTCTTCAACACTACCGTAAATGCCGACTTGCTTCCTTTCTACTTAATCGGCAGAAACAAAGTTCCACCTGAATGCGTTCAAAGCAAAGACGTACTTGCTAAGCAAGAATGGGGTGATTTCATGCGCAGAAGTAATGGCGGTGATTTCATCAGAGAATTCGATGACCCTGAGAAATTAGCCCTCGTGGTTCAAAGTAAAGTACAGGATATCATCCTCGGTGCTTCACAAAAATCAAGCGCCTACTTTAGAAAACGTTTGGTAATGGATAACCAAAACCTCGTCAATCAAACACTTACCGGACAATACATGACCGTGAGAAAAGCGTTTGAGAATGTCTTTAATTATCTCGTTCGCTTTGAAACAAGATTGAAAAAGGACAATGGCAATCTAGACCTCACCCTCGTTTCCACCGTTCGCGAAACTAGAGCGAAAATCAAGAAATTCCTCGACTCGTATAACGACTTGAGAGACTTAGGCGCAAAAATCGTAAACAGCACTACTGTTGGCGATAACGACATATTGATTTCGCAGTCGAATAAAGCTGCTAATAAAGTAATTGATACTTTGTTTGACGAATTCAATCTCCTCTATCAAAAGGACACTTTTCTTACGAATCGCTTGTCGACTTTCATTGAACACGACTTCTCAAACAGAATTCGCAATGGCGACAACATGACTCCTTATCAACAAGATATTTTGACGATTACTCAAAAACACTTGCTTGATAAATTGATCGAAGTACATGGAATCAACCCTACTAATGCTCAGATGGATCTTGCTAATGCCCAAGTGGTTAACAAAAGAAACCTAGAGGCCGTAGAGGAACTGTTTTCCGACAGCATGTATCGCATGATCTTAGATGTGAAATCGGTGGCTGATGGAAAAGACGAAAATGCGGTTCAGGATCAACTTCGCAAGAAGTTCGAAAAAGAGAAGCAAAGCACCCGTAAGTTCATGGCGTTCATGCCATCACCGACGATGCCTCTCGGCAGCAATTTAATCGGTTGGTTGTTTGCAGGAACTGCAGTAAGAAATGCTCACCCTGACCTCTATAAAAACCACACCAACACTCGCGCGATTAAGGGAGTGGATGATAAATTCGGCTCCTTCTCTCAAGTCCAAGCTAAGTTCTGCGCTCAAACGCTTGCGTTTGAAAACAGAGGGTTTTTCAGGGACATTTGCCAAGGTACTTCTATTAAGAGTTACTACAGTACCAATGAAACGAAGACTCAACTTGATCTGCGTTATGATGATTACCTTCCACCGGGATCAAACAATAATGTAATTAGAAAAAATGGAGTTCAAACGAGTAATAATATTTGCGCGTACAACAATTTCCAAATGAAAAACTTAGTTCAGTGGTTGAAAGATCAAGACGCAGAAATTTACGATGATCAGGCCTTGAGGTAAACAAAGTCTTAAGATTGAGTTAACTTTTAAAATCCTTAGAGTTTCTAAATTCTAGGAATTTTTATTGGTCACTCGTGACGCATTTTCATCTTCGTTCATTACCCTTATTATTAAAGGTAGAGACAAGGGGATGATCGTCATGAAGTATCAGAACACAATCGCAACTCTACTCTTCGGAATGATATTACCCCTTGCTGGTTGCACACCGGTAAAGGTTTATGGAACGATCAGATCTGCTTCTACCAAAGCAGCAATTATACCAACACCAACACCAACACCAACACCAACACCAACACCAACACCAACACCAAGCGCTGGCAGCGGTTGTGACGTCACTACCGTTGCCTCCGCAAATGGAACTTTAGCAGCTCCTTATCAAATTTGGGTCAATGCAGACTTAAGCACTTTCACCACCCATCACGCATCGGGAGTCTATGTGGTCTTGTGTGCGGACCTCGACTTCAGCAACGCCGTCATTACTGCATATCCCACCTTTAGCGGAAACTTTAATGGAAATCATCACACGATCACCAACGTCACCAGCAATGACTACGGTATATTTCAGGGTTTTAATGGCGCCACGGCAAAGGATTTAACTCTCGATCATTTTACAGTGACTGCAAATGCGGCCCATAGTGGAACGTTAGTGGGCACAGTAAAAGACAGTACGGTAACAGGAATGGTGGTCACGAATTCAAATATTACTTCGTCAACAGGACAATTTGTAGCAGGTTTAATTGGAATCATGATGGGGAGTAGCACCACTGGATGTTTGATTCAGCAAAACAAAGTAACCACCACCCAAATTACTTTTGATGCGATCGGGACTGGGGGCGGATTAATTGGAGCCTTGAATTCTGAAACCGCCGTCAATGATATCATTACTCAAAATACGGTGAATGTGACCTTAACCCATTCCGCTAGCACTTACTGCGAAGGAGGCTTGATCGGCTATATTTCAAACGGCCAAGTCACACAAAATGCAGTGAATGTAACATTTTTAGTAGGTGGCTACGAACGATCGGGAGGCCTCTTGGGTTGCTTTGAAGCAGGTTCAGGAGCAAAACCGATGTTGGTTAAAAACAACTCAGTTACTTTTTCAGGACTTTCTGGTGATGGCTTCGCGCGAGTCGGTGGAATCTATGGAGCAGGAGAGACCTCGATTACTGCGACTGTTGATTCTAATTGGATCAATGGCTCGGTCACCGCTGGCAATACCACCAGAGGCATGGTCTTTGGTTACCAATACACGGGAAGTGTTGCGATCACGAATACCTATTGGCATAATGACGGTTCAGGACTTGCAGCTTATCAAATGTGCGCATCCACTTGTACCGTTGATGGCAACTCAGGCGCCATCAGCTCCTACACCACCACTCCATTTACAGGCGGGAGTTCATGGGCTGACGCCACCATCTGGAACTTTACCAATGGATCCCCCCCCACTCTCGTCGGACTGCCTTGATCGAATCTCGACTGCAATCAATATTGTTTAACTCGCACACATTTCATTCTCCAAAGCAGTACTTGACAAATTACATACATTTTGTGTAATATGTGCACCACTTGGAGAAGTTATGAAAAAAATGAATTCTATGTTCGCAATACTGATCGCTTGCACCAGCTTTAGCCCTGTCTTAGTGGCATGCTCAAACGATAACTATACGGCGCAACCTCAGCCACTCACCAGCAATGCGTACAACGCTCAGTATGCCAATCAAATGAATAACCCGCTGATGAATAATCAGCTGGCCAACCCCATGGCTTACAATAATTTTTATAATCGTCCGCTGGTGATTCCTGCATTTCAAAGCGCCTACCAAACTTCTTTAGCATTCAGTGCGGGATTTAGCGTGAATACAGGATTCAATCCAAATATTTATAACTGGGGTGGTGCTGTAAATAACTGTGTGCCGCGCATGCAACCGGTATACGCCCGCAACAACTGTGCTTGTCAGCAGGCAGTTGAAGAAGTCAACACCTGTGGCATGACGAGAAAAGAAATCCGACAACTCAGACGCGCCCAACGTAGAAATGCTCGCAAAAAACCAAATAATAGTTGTGGCTGTGCAGTCGCTAGTTCCCACGAAGTTTTGTTGGATGGAGATGATGCAGATGTCATCGTTAATAAAGGCACAGACGCGACGACTAAGACGGCTAGTATCAATTTAAGCATTATTCACACTGATGCGCAGGCTCTTTATGAACGATTAAGGAAAACAACCGACAACGCTGCCGGTGAAAGCCCAAATAAAACGGGTAGAGCATATCGCTGTCATATCGAGGCAAGAAAAGACCAACCGTCAAGTTACATTTGTGATTTCAGCATTGATCCTACCGATGGCACATTGATTTCTTACCACGCACAAAACAGTAAGTTTGCTGATCCGATCACTAGCCCTCCTGCATACGGAGTTTCTACCGGCGACGCGCTTACGATCAACGATCCTGCTAACGTGAAAACCAACGTAAAAGTTGGAATTGATGGCCTAGGATATGAAGAAGCTATCATTAAATTCACGGGCGATCAGGCTACCAAAATTTATAATAGTAGTGGAATGGGAACTGCAGTAACTGGAATGATTGGCACCGACCAAGCATCCATCAAGCAGTCTTCACAAATGAAGTGTTACAAATTAATCAGCGCCACAGCTGTCGAGTGCATCATCAAAGTAAACGCCGGTTCAGGCGAAGTGCTCAGCCTAAAATAAAGTATCTGTTTTGGAAAATACTCAAAAATGTAAAGATACGATGCTCACGCAGTAGATTTGCGTTTTTCAGTTTTTTCTAACGAGTCTTCCATCGCCGATGGCTCCATAGCCAATCCTCCGGGACCTTCTTGATTTGCTCTTCCAACCTAGCCGTAAACTGCTTGGTGAGTTCAAGCGCATGCCCCGCTTGCGAGAGGTCAATACTAAATGCTTTCGCGATACGATCTACTTGAAGAAGATCATCGGCACTCCACATGATAGGCGGGGTAACACTGATCAAATCCACACCCCACTCGTAGCGAGAACGACCGATCCGCCTCATCCAACCCCAGATGGGGGTATAATTACGCTGAACGGTAATCAAACCAGGACCGGCAACCACGAACGTATCTTGATTTAAAAAACGAACTTGAAAGGCTTTTTTATAGTCATGGGGTGCTTGATCAGAGAGCAGTCCAATCATAATGGGATCGGCATGGTTCATTTTGAAAACTTCTCGAAGTTCTTGAATCGCGATCATTCTAATTCCGGTTCGCTCTCTGGACCCCTTCACCGCATGATTCAATCTCCGGTTGGAAAGTGGCTTATAAACCCCATAACAAATATGTTCCGAATGAGAAGCCAATGACAGCGCCAACCACTCCCAATTGCACAAATGGCTAGAGATACCGGTCACATTCACGCGCTGATCATACAGATAAGTTAACGTGTCTGGTGTGAGCAAGGTGCAGCGATCATTCAAATTTTCAGCTGAAATGGAGAAAGTCTTGATCGTCTCAAAAATCAAATCGCAAAAATTCAAATAGAATTTTTTTTCAATTTTGACGATCTCCACCAAGGTTTTCTCAGGAAAAGACTTTACCAGGTTTTCGCGTACCACCTTACGTCGATAGCGGCCCAAGTAATAGAGCACCACATATAAGAACTCTGAGAATCGGTGTAATAAAAAGAACGGAAAGAGCGATAGAAAATAAACGGGCGGATAGATGATTCGATATCCGATTTTCTCTCCCAGTTTCATTTGCGATTCTCCTTGGATCCGACAGGGCAGAACCCAGGCCTAGGGCCGATTTTTGGAAAAGTGCGACACACTTCAGGGCGTTTTTCATAGACGGTGCACTGCCGGTTCTTGTCGAGAAAGATACAGTCTCGCCCGTGACGCTGCTCAATGATAAATATCCCCTGAGTGGAGTGGTAAGAGCGAACAAAGCCCTCCTTCATCAGTCGTTTTGCCACTTTCTTCAATGATGCTGCGGCCTCATCCTCCGTGATCAGTTCTAAACGGATTAAATCAAAGGCACTGACCTCGAGTGGGAGTGTACAACACCCCGCCCAGCACCCCTCGCACATCCCCAATTTATAAGATTTCCAAGAGGCAGGACGTTGGGGATCAGGGTGATTCATTCCTCGAGCTTAGCATTGGGTTTAATATGCAGGCCAGAGGTAAAAAAGACTTGCTCCAAAGCTCTATTTTGTGAGGTAATGCCCCTGAACATGCGAACTTGGAGCACCTCTCACTTAATTCACTGCTGCTACTTGGCTTTGCTCCTTTTTTACCCTCAGATTTCCCATTCTAATGAGTTAGGCCCGACGCGTTGTTTGAATCAAAAATCAGTTGATAAAACCACTGTCTCCACCACCTCTTCTTCGGCGGAAATTCCCACTCCGTTAAAAAAGCCAAAAGTAATTATTCCACTCGGCTGCAATCGCCCATTTACCATTCAAGGGGAAACTTACTCTGCCGACTCTCCTCAAGCCCAAGATGCTTCCAATTTAAAATTTTTCACCAAGGACGTACCTGAAGCGACCTCCATTTTAGATGAATATCAAAGTAATCGTAACAAAAGCAAACTGAGCGCCTACACCGGAACCGCTGGAATATTGTTGATCTTCCTCGCCAACACGATTTCAAACCAATTTGAAGCAGCAAATCGTGACTCGATCCGGTCCGCCGTACAAGTGAGCGGCATTGCACTTGCCGCCGGCGGATTTTTTTACAGTTTTACCTTACTCAGGGTAAACGAATCGCTCATTCCAAAATCGGTAAACACTTATAACGAAGCCAAACCAAATAATCCCATTGAACTACAATTCAATACGGGATGGAGTTTTTAATTATGCCAAAAAGAACTGACATTCAGAAAATCCTCCTGATCGGAAGCGGTCCCATCATGATCGGACAAGCTTGTGAATTCGACTACTCGGGTACGCAGGCCATCAAGGCCCTGAAAGAAGAAGGCTATACAGTGGTGCTGGTGAACTCAAACCCAGCGACCATCATGACTGACCCTGAACTCGCTGACAAAGTTTACATCGAACCGCTCACTGCCCCAGTCGTAGAAGAAATCATTCGCCAGGAAAAGCCAGACGCGATTCTCCCCACTATGGGTGGACAAACGGCATTGAATTTAACACTCGAACTTCACCGAAATGGCATTCTTGCTCGCTACGGAGTTGAAATCTTAGGTGCAAAACCTGATGTCATTCATCGAGCGGAAGATCGTGAAGAATTTAAAGCCACCATGGATTCCATCGGAGTGGAAAGTGCTCGCTCGTTTGTCGCTTCGTCTATCGAAGACGGTAAGAAAATATTAAAAGACCTGGGTCTACCGTTAGTGTTAAGACCGTCTTTCACCCTGGGGGGCGAAGGCGGTGGAATTGTCAGAACCGAGGCCGAATTCGTTGAAAAACTTTCACGCGCACTTTTTCTTTCACCCAACAAAAGCTGCTTGGTCGAAGAAAGCCTTTTAGGTTGGAAAGAATTTGAACTAGAAGTAGTGAGAGACACTAAAGACAACGTCATTATCGTTTGCTCCATCGAGAACTTAGATCCAATGGGTGTCCATACCGGAGACAGCATCACCGTCGCCCCTGCACAAACACTTACTGATAAAGAATATCAAAATCTCCGCAATCAATCGATCAAGATCATTCGCGCCATTGGGGTCGAAACCGGCGGAAGCAACATTCAATTTGCAATCAATCCAAAAGATGGCCGCGTCATCGTCATTGAGATGAATCCACGTGTATCGCGCTCATCTGCGCTTGCATCGAAGGCAACCGGTTTTCCAATCGCACGGGTTGCAGCTAAACTTGCAGTCGGATATACCCTCGATGAATTGAAAAATGACATCACTCAAACTACTCCGGCGTCGTTTGAGCCCAGCATCGATTACGTCGTCACCAAAATTCCTCGTTTCGATTTTGAGAAATTTAAAGAAACCAATCCTGAATTGGGCACACAGATGAAATCAGTGGGCGAAGTCATGGCACTGGGACGGAGTTTTCAAGAGTCTTTCATGAAAGCGGTGTCGAGCTTAGAAAACAAAAGGAACTGGCTGAAGCCCCTAGAAGGAAAAAAAATCCACTGGGATCGAATTGATAAGGCTCATCCGGAACGCATTTGGGCTGTAGCCGATGCGATGAGAAAAGGTGCAACAGTTGAAGAGCTTCATGCGCGCACTAAAATTGATCCATGGTTTTTAAATAACATCGAAGAGATTATTCAAACTGAAAAGGAAATGGTGCAAACCAAATTTCCATTTGAAAAACATTTCTTTAAAGAAATCAAAAAACAAGGCTGGAGCGATCACGCCATTGCTGAAATCAAGAAAATCAAAACTCTTGAAGTCACCCATGCTCGCGAAAACTTACGCATCTTCCCGACCTATCACTCAGTTGATACTTGTGCTGGCGAATTTGAAGCGCAAACTCCATTTTGGTTTTCAAGCTATCAAGGCACCAAAAACGAATCTATTCCGTCACAAAACCCTAAAAAGGTAATGATTTTAGGTAGTGGCCCGAACCGTATTGGACAAGGAATTGAATTCGATTACTCTTGCGTTCATGCCGCAATGGCACTACGTGAATTAGGCTACGAAACGGTGATGGTGAAT
>CAIMWN010000246.1 GCA_903845155.1 Oligoflexia bacterium | reverse complement strand
TATGGTGAGTAGTGTGAATATACTTCTACATGAAGCGCAGAGAGTTCGTTCTCAAAAACCTATCACCAATTTAAATCATGAGTTAAACATGATAGCAAATGTGTTAAGTCATGAAAAAACTTTTTAACTTACAAAGAAATATACTCGTTCGAGTGGTGCCCACCTTGCCGCAAGCCCAATTTACTTCTTCATGCGATCCAAACTCTGGGGCAGAGCTAATCCCAACTTCATCCGATGCCTACGTCATTCAGGTCATCCCTTATGGACTTTCGGTAACGATAAATCAGCCACGAATTGACCTTGGTCACCATAGATGACCCCCATTATGCCTACGCATCGACAAAAGAGTGGTCATGAGTAAACCGATACCTTTCCTCTTAGTTGAGAGGGTGTCGGTATGAGAGTTCGAAAACGAAACCTACTTGAAGGTCGCATGGACGCAGGCTTTGCCTCAACACCTCGCAAGAAGATCAAAATGCGTGTGATCTTTGGATCCATTTTGTTGATGGTAATTCCACTTCTCGCAACAACTTTTGCCTCTCAAGTTACGATTCAAGGTGCTGCTGGAGGCGCCATCGAATTTGGTCAAGGTACTCAAAAAACCATAGTGTGCGATCAATACATTCAAACAGCGATTGGTGAAAGCTGGAACACCTCACCTGCTCCCGACTTTTATGTCGATAAAATTTTTCTAACAAATTTAGATGTCAATAGCTTGTTTCTTAACTCAACCACTTCTAACCAGGGCTGCGGTTCAAAAACTCTCAAAGTTGGTCTCTACAACTTATCTGATGCACCGGCAACAATTGGCGCAGACAATTCGACCCTTATTTCTTTTACGGTGCCCGATGCAGGTCCAGATCCACAATCTCTCTCTCTTACGGGTAACTTGGGCGGGTCGCACAATATAACTGCTAGCCTTGTTAATTCCAGTGAAACGATTACGGCAGTTACCAATAACGGAACTACTTTGACATACACCTACACACCAACAGCATATGCAACTACTTACCCTATGGCTGTTGGTGATTACCTTACGATCTCAGGCACGACTGGGTGTAACTACGCCGGGGCACACGTATCAGCAATTAGTTCTGGGACTTTCACGATAGATGGAATAACCACGACCGGTTGCTCGAATGCAACTGGCCTGACTGCAAAGGTCTATGGCAAAGGTGTAATACAACTTAATCTCCCAGCATCGACGATCCATTTAGCGGCAACGAGCGTGGGGAGAGTCTCCCTCGAATCCAATTAGTCTGAACTGACCCCTAAATAGTTCACATTTGATCGCTGGAGAACAAGGCTGGGAGACCTTAAAGTTTGGATCTAAGGTTTGGGAGGAGCGAGTCATGGGTGGTCTCAATGTGCATGCCGATGATCAAAATTCAGCTTCACCTTCTCAAAAAAAGAAGTGGAATAAATCCCCAAAACTGATTCTTGGCCTTGCAGCACTGATCGCAATTCCGGTGCTCGGTACAACATTTGCTGGAAGTATCTCGGTCAATACTGGGACCAACATTAATTTCGGACAAGGCCAGGTTCAGGCTCTTGCCTGCGATGGCAACGTGACGATCACGCCCTATGCAAACTATTCGGCTGGAAAATGG
This sequence comes from Oligoflexia bacterium, assembly GCA_903845155.1. Lineage (GTDB taxonomy): Bacteria > Bdellovibrionota > UBA1018 > UBA1018 > CAIMNF01 > CAIMNF01. The sequence continues at coordinate 712 of CAIMWN010000246.1, read as the reverse complement.
ATGTTGGAAACAATAACTGTCACAAATTTGGACACGACATCAAGTGGTTGCCAGAGTAAAAATATAACAATTGCAGCGTATAACGGTTCCGGTACGACTATTTCTGCATCTGCTACCACTTTTGCGCCCGGATCAGCTTCTGGAGCGATTACTCCCTCCGCTTCAGCAACTTGGGGTGGGGCGGTGGCGGTTTCTCAAGCTGTCGGTAATTCCCAGACCGACACCATAACAATTTCATTTGCAACCGGTGCCGACCTAACGGATACTTATACGGCGGTAAATGGCTTTACAATTCAGCAAAACTAGTTAGCTAGTAACTTGATCAGCGCTGGGGTTGAAAACTTCTTGGGTTTACCGATAGAAGTTGAACATCCAAATGCCAATCACGATTCAATGACGCTACTAACTCTTTCATCTAGAAGTCGTGGCGAGGAATCAATTCTGGTTTCAAAACTTGGTGTGAAACGTGTAGATCCAGATCTATATGTAGTTGCTCCAAAAGAAAGAGTTATACCTAAATCCAATAGATTTAAGGCCATTCTTCGCGCGACTTCCTTGATATTTGCTTGGATATTTGCTTCTTTAATTTTTACATTTATTGCTTTAGATGTGGCCGGAGTTTTGCAAGCCAAGGTGGTGCTTACTGGCTCTATGGTGCCAACAATTAACCCGGGCGACGTAGTCATTTCTACTACGCCAGCACACATGGCGC
>CAIMWN010000245.1 GCA_903845155.1 Oligoflexia bacterium | reverse complement strand
GCTTTGCGAAAAAGGTCGCTACCTTCGTCCTGAAACTAAAAACTATGTTCCAAAACTTTTCGCTGCAGCGATCATTTCAAAAAATCGTAAATTTTTTGGATTTGAAGAAAATTACGCAAAAATTAAACATATTAACGCGGCAACGGTTGCTGCAAAGGCCGAGGATAATGAGCCAATTGAACGTTTACCGGATCAACTCGAAACGGACAAATCTGTAGATAAGGGCGATAAAACCGCAGAGAAAACGGATAAAGATCCTAGCATTGAAATTACTAAAGATTCACCTGTTGATCCCGATGAAGAATCGATGCTGGCACAAGACTCGGTTGAGTCAATGCTCCGAAACATGTCCAACCCCATTAAAACACCACACGTAAATCGTAACGGTGAAGTGAACGGAGACATATTGACCGAAGTAGAAGTGCAATCACCCGCTGATCTTTTTAAAGTAGCTTCAGCTGCGGGAATGACTTACATGGAATTCAAATCCATGAATCCTGAGTTGCTTCGCTGGATCACTCCGGCCGATGTAAAAACTTACAAAATTCGAATTCCGCTCAGTCGCAAAGATGCATTCAATAAAAAATATTTTGATCCTGCTTTCAATCATGAAGTGAGCTTCTTGGTTTATAAAGCACGGAAGGGAGATACTCCAAAACGAATCGCTAAACGATTCGGAATTAGCCCTGATCCAGTTGCTCAAATGAATGAAGTGAGTTCAGTGAATTCGTCACTCATGCCGGGTAAAATGGTTCAACTTCCTATTCCGAGTGATTTTGTGCGTTCACTTGCATCGCTTAAGTCACTTGATCTCATCGATCCAACCTACCCGAAACGCCTCCGTGTAAGGCATTCACGCCGTAAAAAAGCACAAGCCAGATCCACTTCATCCGTTCGTCTCTAAAAGGTCGTCCCGATCTTTATGTTGAGGTTCGCGTCATTTTAAGGTCTCCGACATGGCCTACGCGTAGTGCTCCGACCTGCTTTGCATCACAAACTTCGGCTCATGTTTCAGTGTAGTTATTGAAGTCCGCGTTAATGACGCAGTTTTCAACATAAAGATCGGGACGACCTTTATGGGGGTTTTATGCTAAAGTCTTGAGTTATGCCTCGCGGATCCTTAGACAACGAAGATTTATTTAGCTCCCAGTTAAAACCTGGAAGCGAGCCGCTTGCCCACCGCCTGAGGCCAAAAACGTTAGATGAATGGATTGGTCACGAAAAGTTTTTGGGTGAAAAGGGAATGGTTCGAGCTTGGTTAAAGTCGAAACACTTTCCTTCTATACTTCTTTGGGGTCCTCCCGGTTGCGGGAAGACTTCGCTTGCCGTTCTGATTGCTGAAAATCTGGGAGAAGCCTTTATTCAGCTCAGCGCCGTGAGTTCGGGAGTGAAAGATATTAAAGAGTCTGCCGAGCAGGCTCGTTCGTATCAGCGTCTCGGGCGGAAAACCGTTTTATTCTTTGATGAAATACATCGCCTCAATAAATCTCAACAAGATAGTTTACTCCCGCACGTAGAGAGCGGCTTATTTATTCTGATTGGCGCGACCACTGAGAACCCGTCGTTTGAAGTGAACGCGGCCTTACTTTCTCGCATGCGAGTGCTCAGACTTGAACGCCTGACCGACGATAATTTAAAAGCAGTGATGAAAAACGCACTTCAGAGTGAATCAGGCCTGAATGGAAACGTTGCCTTTACGGACGAAGCAATTCAACGTCTGGTTGAGCAAGCGGAGGGCGATGCGCGCCGATTACTTACTTTGCTTGAAAGTATCGTTCTTTTGAAGTCCGAACAGACCGCGTTTGATGAAGTGCAAGTGAAAGAGCTGCTCACTCAACTCGGTGATCGAGTTCTTCCTTATGACAAAGCATCTGAAGAACACTATAATACTATTTCAGCATTCATTAAATCAATGCGTGCATCAAACCCAGATGCTGCCGTTTATTATCTGGCCCGCATGCTGGAAAGTGGTGAAGATCCCATGTTCCTGGCTAGGCGAATGATTGTGTTTGCGAGTGAAGATGTGGGAAATGCTGACCCTCGTGGATTGCTCATGGCCATTGCTGCAAAGGAAGCGCTTGAAACGGTAGGGTTACCAGAGGCGCGCATTAATCTCGCCCATGCAGCTATTTCGCTCGCGCTCGCTAAAAAAGATAAAGCTGTTTATAACGCTATCGAAAGTGCGCTGCAGGAAGTGCGTGAAACCGGAGCGCTTCCTGTGCCGATGGTTCTTAGAAATGCAGTGACCTCGCTGATGAAAAAAGAAGGTTACGGCAAAGGTAATCCACATGAGTTGTTGCCAGTAGGGCTAAAGAATCGCGAATTTTATTTGCCAAAAATTGGCAGCGGAATAAAGGAGTAAAGTGAAGATGAATCGAGTGCTCCTTATTTTTATTATTTTATGCTCTCAGGCATGTACTCATGGTGATTCTGATGAAGCGAAAGTGCCGAATGTTATTCCCACTACCGACGACATGATTTGCGAGCGTGTACCCACTGCTTATGTAGTAGGTGAAACTATCTCTGGGCCAAAGAGTAAATGTCAGGCATCTGCAAAAATTCAGGCCATTGCTTATGAGTGTGGCGAAGCGAGTAACACGCTTCATTTTACTACGGAATCGCTCAAAGTGAATATTACGAAAGCCAAAGAGAAGTGTGATGATTTTTGCGCAGACATCGACAGTTCCTGCGAAGGTGTGTTAAATGTGCCCTATACTTGTGGACTCGTTTCCCCGCAGACGATTTCACTTGATGTAGGTAAAAATGTCATTCATTGCCCAAAACATTGCAAAGGGCAGGCTTTCAATTACTGTTCCATTTACCAAGGTGATTTCTTCTCTACAGATCGTTCGTTATTTACAGCGATGAAAGAGAATTGTAATTGTAGGAAGAAATAAAAGATTGGGCCCGTTGGTCTTGATCTATCGCTCACTATCCAAACTTTTTTGAATGTAGGAGCATACTAATGCCTTCATCTCAGCTTTCACCGCATCGGGATTCATCTTTTTTGGATCGTAGACTTGAATTTGAATAATTCCCATAAATGAATTGACGGCAATATATTGCACTAAGGGCAAATTGATTTTTCCGAGTTGTTCTGCGGTAAGGTGAAGATGAAGGATTTTTTCAAAAATCTTTTCACCTGCCTCACGCCCCGCCATGATAATGTCGAGTCTGTTGAGTGGGTAAAGTTGACTAAACAATCTGAAATGAAGACTTTTCTCCTTCATAAAGAAATCAAAAACCGTGTCGATTGCATATTCCACATGTGGCTGCCAATCAGCATGAGACCGAGAGAAAATGCTTTCCTCTAAAATCCTAATGTTCTTATTACCGGTAAACTCTAATACCGTCTCTAAGAGTGCATTCTTATTTTTAAAGTATTGATAAAAAGAGCCAATACTGACTCCAGCTTTTTCTGCGATGTGATTAGACGTCGTTTCATCCACGGGCTTTGTCTTTAAAATGCGAGTAAGCGACTCAATTAGGGACTCCACCATTGCTCTCGATCGCGCTTGTTTGGCGCATTTGTTGGGTTTTTCGTGTTCCATATTCATCTCTCTTCCGCGAGTAGTAGCTTCGAGGTCGCGGTGCTAATTCTAGCATAAGAAGGAAAAACTTAAAATGAACATCACAAGATTAACGCGTTACTGGATAGGGCTCTCGTTGTTTTTAACCCAAGCATGCTTTGCTGAAAAAACTATTACCCCCGAAGTCTGGGGCCTGCTCTCAAAAATTCCTGTCGGATTCGCTGAAGCAGCGGTCGCGGAAAGTAGCTACGTCACAAAATCAGCACTTCGATTCTCTTACAATGCGGCAGAGTTTACTGCCATTACTCCCATGTTTGGATTAGGACATATTATTCAGAATCGCTATCTCAAGAGAGGATGGTTTTTCACTACTGTTGAATCAGCAGCGCTAGCGATGTATATCACCTCTAATAATGCTGGCTGCCCTGGAGAGGTTGGTGGCGGTTGTTCGGTTGGGGCGCTTGCTCTCTTGGCAGCCGGGGTTTTAGAGTCCGTAGATCTTTTCATGGGAGTCAGAGAGGAAAGAAAAAGGAAGCGAAAAATAAGCCCTTGGTCTGCCTCGATACAGCCCGAAGCGCAAAAGAAACTGCTCTTAAAGCTTTCCTACAGTTTTTAAAATTATTTTGTCAATGCCCACTGATGGGATGCCTTTTTTGTCGACGGTGTATCCCACAATTCTCATTTGTGTGGAAGTGGCTTCAATCCAGAAAAAACCAAGAGTGTTGAAGGCTTCCCACACCGCGGGGTCAAACTTTTTATTTGATTCGCTCCGGCTTAAGTCATAGGATTTTGCAGCGGCACCTGAAATGAGAAACTGGGGTTGATTACCACATTGAGGGTGAGCGGGCAGCCACTGAAGACTATGATCGTGTCCTGTAAAAAGAAAATCAATCTTGTTGCAAAAATGATCTTCCACGAGTTTCTTCAGTGCTGTCCCATGAGAAAGACCAAATCCCTCAAACTCACCGGCATTATGCTGAACGCCGTGATTGCGATAAGGGTGATGGCCAAGTGCCACCTTCCAAACAGCATGACTGACGGTGATTGATTTTTTTAACCACGCTTGCTGGTCCAAATCGTATTTTTCACCCGGTCGGTACCAATCAAATTGTGGTTTTTGCTGAGGGGCATAGAGGTTCGTGTCCATCACAAAAAATTCGATCACTGGATGCGCGACCGTTGAATTAAATTGATCTGCTTTTCCAAAGGGAGCCGAAAATTGATAATAACGGGCTGGCATCACCCATTTATCTGAGTGGCTGGAATACTGCACTTCAAAATCCCCGCGTTCAGGATGAACTCCGCTACCCGGTATAAAACCACTCTGATCGTGGTTACCTAAAGCCATAAAAAATGGAAACTGGAGATGAGCGTAAGGTTTCTCAAATTTGTCTTGAAACTGCATATCTGCAGAAATCTTTACGCCTCGCTCGTAAATATTATCGCCGGCATCGATTGCGAATTGGCAGCCGCGTTCTTTGCAAACTTTCTCTAATGCCCCCGCCACCAAATATTGGCCGGCGCCTCCAGTCCCACTGTCACCCATAAAAATAAAGCGAACAGGGGTTTCAATTGGAAAGTTTTTGGGAGCTGCTAAACTTACTGTGGGAATGATACAAGCGAAAATGAAAATTTTTATATCAAACATACGTTCAAGAATTTTCCTTAATGCTAGTTCTAGTGAAAACAAGCCCGATAAGCGCTAATATAGGCAGTATAACTCCACGTTAAATCATGAGCGCCTTGCTGAAATCCGGTGTCACGATTAAATTGCTCAGAGAGATTGCCATTCGCCAAGCGATGGAAGAGGACGCGGTTGAATTGCTTGATTGCAGTTTCATCCAGTTGTTTTACTGCACTGGGTGCTAAGCCCGAGTGTTTCATGTCGCAGGCAAACTCGGCCAATGCAATCGTAGAAAGGAACCAAGGATTACCAGAACTATCGGTATTAGTGCCACTGTAGGTATCTTCTGGGTAACGTCCGAGTGCGATTCCGAGGTCCACGCCCATTTTAGTTTTTTTGTTCAGATTGATTTTATAAATTTTCTGAAACACGCCGGCCATTTGGTTCACGGTGTTCACCACTTGTGGAACCTGCACGTAGAACTGACCATCATAGGTTTGAATGGCAGCTAAGAGAACGGCAACATCGAGATCACTTTTCTTGTGAGGAAGCGCTTTCTCTTTGTTGAGTGCGTAGCGAATGATGTGTTGAGTGTTGTCATAAAAGGATAAAAGATAATTGCCGATATTATTGGCTTCAGCATTATAATAATTTGCTGCCGACTGGTCTTTCAGTATTTTCGCAAGCTTTGCACCCTTCATGAGGGCAGCACGTTCTGAAACAAGCGTATAATAGTGCATCGCCCGTTCTTCTTCCCATAAGTCAAAGCTAGACTCTTTCCAATGATGAGCGACGTATTCCAGGTCGCGTTTAATCATAGTGCGTGCAGGGAGTTCGTCGCGATAGAGTAGGTTTCGAATCTGTTCGAACTTTCCTTCTTGAATCCAGTGAAATGCAAGATTAATGGCTGCCTGTGCACGGTGGGCAGGCCCATCGTTTTGTGGACGGCCCCACGGTTCATTGTTGGCTTTACCAGTTACATAAAATTTTGGTTCTCCAAGGTCAGTGAGTTTTGGTGTCACTTGACGAGCTAACTCCCATTCGACCCATTTAGAAACTTTTTGTTGCAATGACGAACGAATGCTGGCTGCGAGGGTTTGATCATAAGATAAATCAATTACCGTTTTCATGGTGAGAGAGGTATCGCGAACCCAATCGTAGTAATAGTCAGGGCTCACCTTTGAGGGAGAAGCGATTACCGCGCCATTGGGAAGAATGTTATTCGCTAAGTACTGAATAGAAGCCCGATATTGTGCTTCATATACATTGCTTTGTGCACTTGCCGTTGAAATAAATTGAAGCGTCGTCGCCATGAGGATTATTAAGGTGGTTTTCATCGGCTTCTCTCTCTTTTGATAAATTCGGTGAGTCTGAATTTTACTTCGGTTTCATTTTTTAAGCTTAAAACTTCTTTTAAAAGATTTTTACAACGTGCGAATGTGAATCTTGAAACCAGTGCTCGCTTTGGCAGTACTTCCGTTGCGGTCATGCTGAGCTTTTGGTAACCCATCGCAATCCAAAGCGGGATGAAGTTCTCATTGCCTGCAAGCTCGCCACAAATTCCGAGCTCAAGCCCCGCAGCGATCGCTTCTTTGGCAAGAATATTCATCATGCGTACGAAACCAATATTATACGGAGAATAAAGGTGCTGAAGGTCTTGGTTCATACGATCGACCGCTACAGAGTATTGAAGCAGATCATTCGTTCCCACACTCACAAACGACACAAATTCCTTTAGTTCTCTTAGTTCAAAAATGAGTGAGGGAATTTCTACCATCGCCCCTACCTTGTAGGGCTTCTTTGCGTATTTCGAGTCAGATAGTAACTCTTGATGTGACTCATGAATCAGAGCCACGCATTCTTTCGCTTCCGAAGCTCTGCTCACCATCGGCAGCATAATCGATAAATTACCGTGGCGATTGGCAAGTAACATCGCTTTAATTTGAGTCTTAAAAAATTCCTGATTTTGAATACAATAGCGAACCGCTCTCATTCCTAAGAAGGGATTATCTTCTTTTGGAATGTTAATGTAGCTGATGGGTTTGTCGCCGCCGACATCCAAAGTACGAATGATCACTTCTTTGGGTGCGAAGAGATCTAGCACTTGTGCATAGCTGTCTCTTTGTTCCTCTAGAGTGGGTGCTACGTTGCGCTCCATAAACAAAAACTCGGTTCGATAAAGTCCGACCCCTTCACCATCACCTTCTTTGGCCTTTTGTGCATTCTGAACATTACCGATATTGCAGTACAGATTTACAATATGCATGTCGGAGGTCAATGTGGGTTTGCCCTTAAAATTTTGGCTTTTTGCAAGTCCCGCGTTTTGGATTTCGATTTGAGAGATAAAGTAATTTTTCATCTCGGGTGATTGAACGATAAATAATGAGCCTTCTTGTCCGTCCATCGCCACTTGGTCGTGATGACTGAAAAATTTCATGGCGCCCGCTGCGCCTGTGATTGCCGGGATGCCCAGAGTTCTAGCGATAATAGCGGTATGCGAAGTTTCGCCGCCTTTTTCGGTAATGATGCCGAGAACATTTTTTCGATCGAGGGTGATAGTCTGTGAAGGGGTGAGGTCTTCCGCAACCAATAGAATCGGGGAGAGTAGTTTGCTGAGGCCTGGTTTTTCGCTAGGGTCGAGAGCGCTTAAGAGTTGGGCCTTTAAATCTTTCAAATCTAATGCTCTCTCACGCATATATTCAGAATCTGAGGCTTCAAAAATAACGATTTGATTGTGAAACGATTTCTCAACCGCAACTTCTGTTGATAAATGCTCGTGCTCGAGAATATAGAGAATGGGAGCAACAAGTTCCTCATCTTGAATCATCATTTGATGGGCTTCGAAAATCTCTGCTTCGTCGGGGCCAATTTCATTTCGTGTGGTTTCGGTAATTCTTTGTAAGTCGCTTAAGACTTTTCTCTGTGCCTGTTTAAAACGGGTAAGCTCCACTTCCACGCCTTGGCCTTTTTTCTCGGCGTGTGCGTGAGTTTCCGGGTGAAATACCCAAATCTTACCTACTGCGATGCCCTTGGATACACCTTTACCTGAAAAGGACGGCTGATACGGGTGACTCAAGACTTAAATTCGCTTTCTACGAGTGCGATGATTGCAGTTTGAGCGGCAG
>CAIMWN010000244.1 GCA_903845155.1 Oligoflexia bacterium | reverse complement strand
CCCTTCAATTTTAAAAGTGTTTTGTTGAGGTGCGCCTTCCATGGCTTCTCTGTCGATCCCTTCCTGGTTCAAATCCTCAACAAAACACTTTTAAAATTGAAGGGTAAGCCCAAACAACAATCTTTCATCAGCAGCGAAAGGGAGCAGTTAAAATAACTTTCCATTTGACACGCCGCAATGAGCCTGCTACTTCCGCACTCAAGAGAGAATTAATGAGAGAAATACATCCCCTACTGCGATTTACAATAGCCCTAAGCCTTCTCATCGGTACTTGTGCTCATGCTGAATCGCGACTTTCGCATTCGGTGCTTCAAAGTGAAGATGAGTCCATGATCGTGAAGTCAGCACCTCTCCAGACCGGAGAAGCAGAAACTCCATTTGCAGCAAAAGCAGAAGACTTGAATCGCTCAAAAGTGGTCATCATCATCAATAAAGCCCCCCATGGCCCTACTGCGCAAACGATGCGCGTTTTCGTCGATGGGAAAATTCTATACCGTTGGAAGATTTCAACAGGCCGAGAGAAAACGGAAACCGCCACGAGTGGCAGAGTTTATTTCACGACAACCGAAGTGGGCTATTTTCACCCCTATCTTCTCGAAGAAAATCATCACTCAAAAACCTGGGATGCGGATATGCCTTACGCGATCTTTTTTGATGGCGGTATCGCCACTCATGCAACCACGCATGAGGACAACCTCGGTCATCGCGCTTCAGGTGGTTGTGTTCGAAACACACTGGAGCATGCAAAAACACTTTATGAGTTAGTTGAAAATATTGGTCAAAAAGAGATTCCAATGCTGAATCATGATGGATCAACGAAGCCGGATTCCTATGGTGATCCACTGACCGACAACCTCTATGATGTACTGATCATCGTGGAGAATAGAGTTTAAGGGTTTTAACATTTTTTGTGAGGCGTGCTCGAAATAGAGCACCACAAAGTGGCGTAGCTGTAGGGGGGCCTGTAGCTACGCCATTTTATTATTTAAGGTTTTTGAAACGCTGAACTTCGAGCCTAAGGGTGAGTTTATTCACTCTCGTTCCCGAAAACTACTCTAAGGCGATTTAGATTTACCATTCAGAAAGATTGAGCTCGACCTTCAGCGCATCTAGATATTCCTTAACTTTTTGTGGCTGAATTGAACTTCTGAATATGAGACTTGAGAGAGCTGAGTATTAGACTTTGGTAAACGACGCCATAAAAAAGCCATCCGTCTCATAGGGCCCCAGAAACCCCGAGCACTCAAGCTTTAGATCCGGAAATTCCGACTGAATCCACTTCACTTGATCAATCGTTTCTGATTTTTGGAAAGTACACACCCCATAAACCAATTTTCCACCCCTTTTAACGAGCGGGTAATAATCACGGACTACCTTTTGTTGAAGCTCTTCAATCGGAAGGAAGCCTTCCTTTTCAGCATAGGGTTTACGGTTCCACTTGGTATCAGGATTACGCCTTAATACCCCCGCCCCATTGCAGGGACTGTCTAAAAAAACTCGGTCAGCAGACCCGTAGAACTTCTTCAATGGTGATAAATCATCACCCTTCAAACACACGGCTTGAATCGAGCGTTCTTCTGCACGTTCTGCACGCTTCTTTAAACTTTGAATTTTGCGATCGTAAACATCATAAGCATAAATTCTACCTTGGCCCGACATCAAATCAGCCATGGCGAGCGTTTTGCCACCGCCACCGGCGCAGGCATCGACGACTGTCATTGCAGGCAAAGTTTCAAAATGCTTCATCAGTGCCGCCACGTTCACATCTTTTTTCTCAGCACTCGGCATTTCAAAAAGCAAGGGCGCTACCATCTCTGGAGAAAGTGCAAACATGGACATCACTTGCGAACCTTCATCTTGAATTTCGAAAAACCCCTTTTCAAAAAATGAAGTCGCCAGAACCGGGGCATATCCTTTAAACACGCGCGCATAGGGCGAATAGCGTCCCGCACGAGATTTCGGAAACCCATCTGTCTTAAAATGAGCATTCATCTCTTCTTCATTGGCACGAGCGCGACGGTGAAGGCGAATGGTAGTGAGCGGATCTTGAGACAGGATACGTGCGTATGATTTTGCGGCGTCCTGGCCCCAATCACTGATCCAAGTTTCGGTCAGTTTTTGCGGGAAATCTTGCAAACTTCCATCGGAAGGAATTTCAGGCAAGCGGTCCCACAGCACTTCAAATAAATCATAAATTGGAGAAAACTTTTTAAGCCGAATAAAACTCATCGACCAAAACTCTTCTGGTGTGAGCTTGAAATCAACGCCCAAAGTTTGCGCGATACTCAAAGGACGACGAAGGAAGGCGCCAAATGAAATAGCTATTTTCGCTTTTTGAGCGTTGGGAACTTTCGAAAGTAGGCCCTCTAAATGAGTCTGGCTCTCACAAAATTCAATAAAAATTTGTTTTAAAAGTTCACTCTTCATCTTATACGCGCGGTCTTTTGACTTGGTGAACTTTGATGGTATTCGTGGTCCCACGTCCTAAAGAAGGGACTCCCGCAGTGACCACAATAAAATCATCTTCTTCTACTCGATGATTATCCAGTAGCACACGAGACACCATTCCAAATAAATCGTCAGTGGCGACGAGCTCAGGAATCAATACCCCACTCACCCCCCACACAAATGCTAGTTTACGAAGGGACGCTTCATTGTCCATAATGGCCACAATTGGAATTTCTGGGCGATATTTTGCGAGAGTGCGCGCTGCCGTGCCTGAATGGGTGAGACAAGCGATGGCTGCCGCTCCAACGTGCGATGCAATTTTTGAAGCACTGTATTCGATAGATTCAACTACTGAACCCGAAATAGGCGTGAGCTGTTCATGAACCGAATATTTTCCGATTTCACTTTCCGCCTCTAAAATAATTCTAGACATGGTTTCCACGGCCTCAATTGGATATTCCCCTGAAGCCGATTCCGCTGAAAGCATCACTGCGTCGGTTCCATCAAAAACGGCGTTGGCCACATCAGATGCTTCTGCGCGAGTAGGCGTTGGACACGCAATCATGCTCTCGAGCATTTGAGTTGCAGTGATGACCGGCACACCCATTTGATTGCACATCCGAATTAACATTTTTTGAATGACTGGCACTCGCTGAGCACCCAGCTCTACAGCCATATCACCGCGGGCAATTAATAAACCGTCGGTCACATCTAAAATTCCTTCAGGTGCATCCACTGCTTCTTCTCGCTCAATTTTAGCGACGATGAGAGGCTGGTGATTGCTCGTTTTTCTGATGATATCTTTCACCATGATAATGTCTTTAGGGCTCCGAACAAAAGAAAGTGCTACCGAATCCACGCCGAGTTCAAGGCCGAGCTTTAAATCTTTTAAATCTTTTTCAGTACAGGCAGGAAGGGATAGCGGGGTTCCCGGTAAATTCATTCCTTTATTCGAAGTGAGCTTACCGCCCACTTGAATGGTAATGATAATCTCTGAAGATTTAACTTCTTTCACTTCACTTAAAATTTTTCCGTCATCGAATAATACGCGTGATCCTTTTCGCAAATCACGAGCGAGCGGCTCCGCAATTTCTGCAGAAATAGGGAGCGGAATTCTTCCCACCGTCGACGCTTTCGGAGTTGCGCCCTCTGGATACAACAAAACTTCATCGCCCGCTTTTAGCATGAGGCCTTCGGGCGGCAACTTCCCTACTCGTAACTTAGGACCTTGGAGGTCTTGAAGAATAGCTACGTGCTTTCCGCAGCTTTTTGAGGCGGCACGGACCGCTTGAAATAAGCCACGATGAACGTCATGCGTGCCATGACTAAAATTCAATCGCGCGGTATCAAGACCGGCTCTGATCAGGGCTTCAATTTTTTCCTGAGTGTTGCTGACGGGACCAAGGGTACAGACTATTTTAACTTTTCGTTTGGTTGAGGCGTGCATTAGTGTGTTTCATCTTATCAAGTTCTTCTTCATAATGCTCGGTTAAAAAATGCTCTTTATCTTTAAAGGTGAGTTCTTGCTGCTTTAGTTGATTTTCGTAAGCCTTTACGCGGTCATCCATAAATCGTTGGCTTTGCCGAGCTTGATCACGGAGCTTCTTGTCAAACTCGACTTTCATCTCCTGAAATACCTTCTGATGCTCGTCTTCAACCTGAGTGAGTTTGCGCTCGTACTCTCGCCTGACATCGCTCGACTTTACGAAAAACTCGCGCTCTTTCGCCCGATGTTTCGTCTCAAGATCATCCTGAACCCGCATCTTTTCATCATGGAAGGTCTCTCGCTGCTCTTGCATGGCCTCTGAGCTTCGTTGCTGCTGAAGGTTTAAGTCTTGAGCATGCTTTAAGTTAATTCGCTCAACGACGAAGCCCTTTTCGCCCCGAAGCTTAGCTTGCTCTTGCTCTTTCGCGAACTGGAGATCCTGGTAACTCGAAATGAGTTGCTTCTTTTCCAGATCTCGCTCCTTTTGTGCATCATGAATATAAGCAGTTTGTTCTTTTTGTAAATCAGCCTTAAGCTCACCTCTCTCGTCGAGATCGCGGGTTCGAGAAGCCTGAAGCTTCGTATCGTTCATCGCTTGAGCCGCTTGAAGTTTCTCATAATATCTCATCTCAGCCGCGGTCTGCAGGTTTTTCACGGCCCCCGGCGAGAGCTTATTCACATCCGTGGTTGATTTTAAGTCGTGAAGCTGCTGATTGAGATCAGTGAGTTCTTGATCTGCTTCCTTCTTGTTTTCTTTAAAAAATTTATGGTAAATCCGGTCCTTTTCACTGAGCGCTTTCTCGGCTTGTTCTGTGTTCTGATGATAAATAACGCTGCTCGATCGCTCACCATTCTTTCGCTCTCGGTCGATTTCCTTTTCGTGCGTGGTGATCAGCGCTTCGTTTTCGTGATTGTGTTCGCGCTGCTGGGTTTGTAATTGATCTGCAGTTTTTCCGCGCTGATCATAAAGCTCGTTCTTTAATTTACGCACTTCACTCTCAGCCTCTGCTCGCTCTTCCTGCAGGGCCGAATGGTAATTATCTTTGATGCTTTGAATGTAATCTTCGTAGTGATCTTTCACACTATTGATTTGATCCTCCTGGTTCGCGCGTGCAGCCGCACGCTCTTGCTCGGCTTGAGCATCGCGCTGTTGCACCCATTGCGAATTTGAAGTTGAATCAGATACCTGTGACATCCTGTTATTAATAATAAATAACTTTAATTGAAGAATAAATAGGTAAAGTTTGCCTAAGTCTTGTTCATTACTCCCTATCGCTACTGAAGACATCAACTCCGAGTACGCTTAGTATCCAACTTTAAAAGTATTTTGTTGAGGTGCGCCTGGCGATCCCGTTCACCTACGCATCGTGCTCCGGTGTTGCTGCGCAAGCTCACGCCTCGGCTCGTGCCTCAGCGTGGTTCAAATCCTCAACAAAATACTTTTAAAGTTAAATACTAAGCCCAACCACCATTTCATTTTTCAGCAGCGAAAGGGACCAATCAATAGCACCTTAGTCCAGTACTCGATTTCACTGTCATTTTTTTAGCACTCACCGTTTCTGTTTCGAACACTTTTGCACTACTCATTTCTCACTGGTACTATGGGAGCTGAAACCCGAAGGGAAAAACACCACATGTCACGATATGAAATTGTAGGAGCAGATCTTCAAGCAGTAGTGTGCGATTTAGAAGCAGGCGAAAAAGTAATTGCAGAGGCAGGGCATCTCCTCGCTCTGACAGACGGTTTACAATTAAATACCAGCACAGGTGGCGGATTCTTGAGCGGGATCAAACGGGCGCTTGGTGGCTCCAGTTTTTTCATCAATGAAATCGTGGCTGAAACTGCGGGGAAAGCGATTTTCGCATCCCCCTCTCCAGGACACATCCAGGAACTAGACATTACCCCAGCACGGGGCTGGCTCTGCCAACCCAACGTTTTTCTTTGCTCTGACCCTGGAATCCAAATCACAGCCGCAGTCACTCAAAGTTTTGGTGCGGGTCTTTTTGGCGGAAGCGGCTTTATTCTTCAATCTCTTGCTGGAGAAGGAAAATCTTTTATCCACGTCGGCGGCGCTTGCCTTAAGTTTGATTTGAAAGATGGGCAATCCATTCGAATCGAAACCGGCTCACTGGCCGCTTTCGAATCTTCTGTAACCTACGATATTGAAATGGTGAAAGGACTAAAATCAATTCTCTTTTCAGGCGAAGGATTATGGTTTGCGCACCTCAAGGGCCCAGGCACGGTATATATTCAATCGCTCGCACTTCCGAAACTTGCACACTCACTCATGCCATATCTCCCTCAAAATCGCGGACCCAACAATGGCGGCACCCTCACATCGATGGCTGTAGGCGGGATTTTAGGGTCACTCATTTCTGGAGATGAATGAAAATCGCCTTAAACCGACTCTGGTTTTTTTACCAGCTAGCACTATTTAGCCTTTTGCTTTTACCCATCAGCAGTGATGCACTAATGTTGGCACGCTCCATTCCAAATAGTTGCCTGGAACAAATGATCAAGCAACCTGCACTAATTAAAATAAAACTGGATCAGGCCTACCCTGAATCACAAACACTATTTTCCCCGACACTCAGCCATTACCGGGGCATTAAAAAACTAATTCTCAATACCGTCACTCCAAACAGACTCGTCCGTATCGTAACCAGGCTCGTGGCAAAAAGCTGGGACGAACTTCAAGATAGCACAGTGAATGAAATATTGAGCGCCATTGAGCCGCACACAGATTATAATATAGTCTTAATTGATGATTCACTTTATTTATCCCATACAGGAAGTTCATCGCTCCGGGATCTCATTTCTAAACACATCGTACTGAGTGAGTTAAAAAATGTACATTTTGCCGGGAAATTATGGAAAACTGAGAATGCGATTCACATTTCAAATGATACCGGAAGCTATCGTACCGATCTTTCTACCACCATCTCCGTTGCAAAATATTTACAAGCTCAACTCTCAACGCCCGTAAAGGCACATGCCTATAATAATCCTTAAAGTCCCATCGCAACTTGAAGCCAGAAGCAAAGAACATGAGCGCCAGTCCATCCGACCAGAATTCCGAATATGGATGATTCCTGGTGAATGGTTTAGGGTGAAATTTTATATTCATTTTTTTCTAGAGATGAGTAAGTGTTAAAAAACGTAGACCAGGTTTTTTTTAAAATCATATTTTCAGTTTTGAGATGATCAAAACGAGAGTAAAAAACCCATACCCCAGCACGGGGCTGGCTCTGCCAACCCAAGGATTATGGCTTGCGCACCTCAAGGGCCCAGGCACGGTATACATTCAATCGCTCGCTCTTCCGAAACTTGCACACTCGCTGATGCCCTACCTTCCGCAAAACGGCGGACAAGGCGGCAGTGGTAACCTTACATCAATGGCAGTGGGTGGAATTTTGGGATCGCTCATTTCCAGAGATGAATAGGTTCATTTTCCACATTTGTTGAAAGTTAAAACCTCATTAAACTTGCTCATAAATCCGAATGAAAAAGGAGCAAGGTGTGGCCGTTTAATGATGGGTCTGCGATCAACTGAATTCATTTTGACCACAAAACATATCTCGCAACATCTCGCAACACTTTGTTGCGTGATTAATTGACACCATTGACATTCTGCGTTAGATTGCATTCATGGAAAAGTTTAGAACAAAATATCAAGACATCCTGATTCACGAATACGATGTTCGAACTAATCGCAATCCATCGTATTCTCTCCGGGCATACTCTCGGGATCTAGGTATATCGGTGTCTAGCCTATCGAGGATATTAAACGGACAACAGGATTTATCACTAAAGAAGGCTCAGATTGTCGCTGAGGTTTTGGGATTAAAGGCTGCTGAAAAAGACTACTTTTTTGCTCTCATTAAGTCGCAACTTGCCCGAACTGAAAAAAGTAAAAAAGCTCATATTTCAAAACTTGAGTCGCATGAAATGATCGGGGCTGAGCTTTCATTAGAGTATTTTAAAACGATCTCTGATTGGCATTACTTTGCAATTATTGAACTGACAGAGGTTTCTGATTTCCAAAGCAACCCTGAATGGATTGCAAAAAGACTGGGCATCGGTACCTGTATAGTTCAGGAGTCCATTCAAAGATTACTAAAACTTGAACTTATTGAAGAAGATAAAAAAGGTAATATAAATAAAACATACGACTTTAAAGCCACTCCCTCTGGCATTCCAAGTCGCGCGTTAAAACTTCATCATCAGCAAATGATGAAAAAAGCGGAAACGGCTCTTTTTGACTTAGACCTATCAGAGACCGATTTTTCAAGTATTACGTTTTCACTAAATTCCAAGGATTTGAGTTGGGCTCGCGAAGAACTTAAAAAATTCAGACGAGAAATCACCAAAAAAATGTCTAGTAACAAAAATAAGGATCGACTCTATGAGTTGTCGATGCAGCTTTTTCCGTTAGATAAAATTTCGTTAAATCAAAAACAAACAAATAAATGAAAGCAGGAACAATTATGAAGATGAATAAAAAAATAGGTATATTATTAGTTTTAGGAACGTTTTTATCAGGAATAAGCTATGCGCAAACGGAGGCGGGGCATGGCGGTCTTGCTTGGGTTTGCCGAAACAAAGTCGATGATGGAATTAAATCTGTACGTGTATTAGACCTTGAAGAAGGTGAAGACTATTATGGATTTAAGATTTCTAAAGATGAGCGCCCAGTTGGGGTCCAGATTAATAAAGTATGGAAAAGGATAAAAGATCCACTTTTGAATCGACTTTTTGATGAAAAACTAACCGAAGTAAAGCGAGGGATCCATTATGCAAAAGGCCCTCTTCCACTCTTACCCGATGCAGCTCTCATTAAAAAACCAAAAGATGATGATAACTGTAATATTGAACAACTTGCCATCTTTTATGCAAGTGGAGATATTAAAATATCAGAAACTCTCTTTGGCTTCTTAGACAATCAAAATCAAGCTGCACTTCAAGTTCACGAAACCATCTATTACTTAAACCGTGAGACGACAGGTGCAAATCGCTCCATGACTTCTCGTGAATTAACAGGAATCCTTTTCGCCGATACCTTTGATGAAGAAAGATTTAATATACTCGCTGACCGTGAGTTGCCCACCATTAATCAAAGACATAATGGAGATCCCATTGAAATTGAACTCATCAATAAAGGCAAACTCATGATGCAAGTGAATCGTTTTGTATATGATCTGACTATTGATATTGCAGGAAAAAAACCAGAACACCTCACAAGCTACTATGATAGGGATACAATAAATATTGATTCCAGTGATACACCATTCCTAAAAGTAACCATCAATCAAAAAGGTGCCAATGAGATTTGTTTCTATCAAAACAATATACTTTTTAATAAAATTTTGAATGTTCATTCAAAATACAAATTAAAAAAAGATGGTTGTTTTAGACAGTACGCAGGAACAACTTTCCTTTTCGTTCCACCTAAAAATTCCAACTAACGCCCATTAGAACCACAGACTCTCTTGATACTTCTTAAAAACCTGTGGCACCTTATCCTTCTCTGAAATAATCGGATTCTCGATCGGCCATTTGACCTTAAAACGAGATCAGCTGTGCCGCACGAACAAATAAATACCGAGCAAGATCGAAGTTCACAGATTATGCTCGGTAAAAAAAGGTAGTGAACAAAAGATGTTTGAATAATATTGAATTTAGAGTGAGCCCTGACTTTAGGCGCGGGCGGTGCTTCTTTTTGCTTTTTTACCGACAACGCTGTTTTTGTAAGAAGTTCGCTGTCAGAAAGTTTAGGGTGTATGACTGTTGTTTCTATAAAACACCTTATCATGGCTATTTGATCCAACTTAAAATGACAGGAGAGTCCATTGAAGCGCTGCACGATTCAAAAAAGATTCGCTTAAAAAAGCGTGCCCAAAAACGCGTCAGGAAAACTTTTAAAAATAAAACATTCCTTCGATTACTGGTAGAGTTAATGTAAGCGGATCAACAATGCTCAGATTCGACATTTTGAGCGATCCTGGAAGGACACGCGCGAACAGGGCACGGATACCCGGGGAGAATAGCAAATTAATTCAATTAGCCTGCAAAGCAGCGAGCAGCTTAGGAATAAACCCCCCAAAGCCACCATTCGAAAGGACTGCAATCACATCTCCGGCCTTTGCGCACTTTGCAACGGCGGTGACGCCATCTTCAATTTGCTCGAAAAACGCCGCCTTTTTTCCGCGCGCG
The DNA here is from genome assembly GCA_903845155.1 of Oligoflexia bacterium. Taxonomy (GTDB): domain Bacteria; phylum Bdellovibrionota; class UBA1018; order UBA1018; family CAIMNF01; genus CAIMNF01. The sequence goes on along the minus strand of CAIMWN010000244.1, from coordinate 18,746 downwards.
TGGAGTCCGGCTACTAGGTCTTGGCTAGAAAATTGTTGATCGGAGGGGATTTTACTTTGATCGAATGCGACCGCAACAAAACTTTCATCCGAGGCATCAAATGCTTCAGTATATTCCTTCTGAAAAACTTTCCGTCTTGAAGTGGCACTGCGTGGTTCAAACACAGTAACGAGTCGACGACCTTTGTATTTTAGCTTCAACGCATTGAGCGTCTCTCTTACGGCTGTGGGGTGATGGGCGAAATCATCGACCACAAGTACGCCCTTCACTTCCCCACGTTCTTCTTGGCGGCGCTTCACTCCTTTAAAACTGCTGATTCCGGCTTGAATGCGATCAAGCGGTATGCCAAGCTCCTTACATTCAATATAAACTGCCATTGCATTAATGGCATTGTGTTCACCGGTCAGGGTCATTTCTAAATTTATTTTTTTACCGTCACGGTCAATGACTTCAAATTTCGCGCCTTCACCCGAGCTCGTCATCACACCCAAAGTGTAATCTGCGTCATCACTTTTATTTCGTGAGTAGGTAATGAGCGGCACTTTTGCCTGAGAAATAAGTTCCCGAACATTTTCAGTTTCAATACACGCAATGAGTCTGCCTGGGGTTCGGATTTTAGAAATCAAAATTGAAAATGCTTTTTTTACGGCGGTAAGATCCGCGTAGATGTCGGCGTGATCAAACTCCACAGAAGTGAGAATCACATCGTTCGGAAGATAGTGATTGAATTTTGGAACCTTATCCCAAAAGGCGGTATCATACTCATCACCCTCTAAAACAAAATAGCGCCCTAAAGCCGCTTTGGTCTCCACGTGAAAACTGTGTGGCAGATTCTGAGATACTCCACCGATAAAATAGGAGGGACCGAAGCCGCACTCAGACAGAGTATGCGCTAGAATACTCGAGGTAGTCGTTTTTCCATGAGTTCCTGCCACCACTAAATTTCGAGTGCCTTCGAGCAAATGCTTTTCCATGAACTCAGGTAGGGAAACATAAGTATCACCACGCTCATGAAAAGCGGCCATCTCCACATTGCCACGACTAATCACATTCCCCACCACGACCAGGTCTGGCTTGCCACCAATTTTGTCTAAATTTTGCGCATCATAGGGTGAAAATAATTCCACTCCCGCTTGAGTGAGAACATCACTCATCGGCGGGTAAACATTCTGATCACTTCCTGTGACTCTGATTCCCGCTCTTCGTAAGAATGCGGCAAAGGAACCCATCAGGGTTCCACAGACACCAATGATATGGACATGCTTAAATTGACTCAATGAGGACACAGGTTTCATTCTTTAATGGTGAGGGAAAAGCTATTTGATGCCAACCACAAAAGCGATCCAAGAAAAGGCATTATCCCCTTCTTCCATTCTAAGGTATTCGCCGCTTCCTTCGCCCTGACGATTGGTCCCTTCCCAATAAGCGACCGTTTTCTTAAACCCGCATTCAAGCATCAATTCCTTCAGTTCAGGAATCGACCATACTCGCCAATCATAAGTGAAAACATTTTTATGGAGCACTCCATCAGCGTCACGAAAGTGAATGGCGTAGTTGCCATGATGATTAATCGGGTCAAAAGATTTTTGATCCCAAAAATAGGTATAACGGCCCAAACCTTTGACGGTGTAGGTTTTTTGCTCTTTTCCGGACGCAATAAACCCGGGGCCCCCAGCCATCTCGAGAACAAAGATACCGTCCGAATTCAAGGACTGAAGAGCCGACTTAAAATACTTTTTGAGTATCTCGCGCTCTTTAAAAATATAAAATGAAAAGTTTCCGGCACCAATCACATCAAATTTTCGTTTAGTCGGAATCGTCACGTCTTGCGGTAAAATGGTAATCCGCTTTTGTTCCGAAGGTGCCAGTTTCTTGAACCCATGAGTCCGGCCATACTCGAGCGGTTCCGGATCAAGATCTAAACCAAGCGAAGTGCGCTTGGGATGGGACTTCACCCACTCTCCCGAAATCAAATAGGTGCCGCAAAAATCTTCGCGAAGACTGAGAGCGAGCTTGCCGCGTAACTCCTGAAACATACGATCAAAAATATTTACATGTTCTTCAGGCGTCTGAACTGAGTTTTCATAATACAAATATTTGTTAAAGGGAGGCGCCTTTTCTTTTTTAACAGTGGTTTTTTTACTCGCCTGCTTTTTTTTCTTCGCTGCCTTACTCGTCTGCTTTTTCTTAATTTGCTTGCTCATCGTCTCACCTTCAAGGATAAAGTTAGGGTAAATTCCGCTACGGGCTCTTCGCCCGATAGGGCAGGAACAGTTGCAATCACCTTCACCGGTAAATCTACCCGCTCAAGAGACTCTTCAGCCTTCATTACTGCATCTTTTATTTTTGCACCATCGACACATCTGAAAAATGTTTTTCCTTCAGGACGTTTCAAAAACTTTGCCTGAAAATCCTTAAAAATAAGCGTCCCCTTCCCTTTCTTCACTTGCTTGAGCAAGCGAGCGGCGATCATGCCACCCGCAACGTCGGCGCCAATACAAAGTGCACCGAAATACATGGATCCTAAATGGTTTTTATTTCTACGTTGAAAGGGGAGCGAAACTTCACAGACTTCATCACTAATGGCTTCCACCATGATCCCTGAAAAAAAGATGAGCGGAATTTTCGTAAACGCAAATGCACGAAGGAGAGCAGTTTCTTTAAATAACATGATCTGATTAGTTTACCACAAAATCATCATGAAAGAGAGCATAATTCACGCAGGGTGAATGATCGTGTGAAATGTTTGACGGAGCCGCTTTAACTCGGGCCCACTTTTTTGATTGGTGAGGAGGATCGCAAAAAAACCTTCGTCAACATCTATCCAAATTGAAGTTCCCGCAAAGCCGAGATGTCCTACCGTGTGATTTTGAAACGCAAATGCTGTAGATCCATTTCCATTTTTACTGGCGAGATCAAAACCAAGCGCCCTACCTGAAGCAGGCATTCCTGGCAAACCACTCAGCAGACTTTCCTTAAAAAATTTCTGCAGTGTAAGTTTTGAAACGATCTTAAAACGCAGGAGCGCCTCGGTCCAGGAAAGCACATCTACCAAGGACCCGAAAACCCCCGCATGACTGGAAATACCTCCAAAACTCCAAGTATTGTCATCATGCACTTGTCCTTGAAGAAGTCCGCGCCACGGACAAACTTCAGAGGCCACCACTGAATGTCCCGCGCAAGCAAGATGCGCTCTCATCCCTTCAGAGTCTGTTAAAACTGGAAAGTACTGCAACCCTTTTGCAACACCAAAGACCCGAGACCACACTTGATCTTGGACCACCTGATGAAACAATTGACCTTTGAATTGATTCTCGATGACATAACATAGGAGAATAAATCCCAAATCTGAGTATACCATCTTTTGCCCAGGCTGGTGATCTGGAAGAACCTTAAAAACTTCATGGTAAAAAAAACTCCGCCGACTCAGCAGATCGACGAAGGGTAAATTGGGGCCAAATTTACTTCGCATTTCTTCAAAGATGGGTTTCCACGCGGGAAGTCCAGAAGTATGCGACAAAAGAGAGGCAATCGTCACTCCCTTCAAATGAGGGTATTGCTTCACTTCATCTGGTAGATAGACACTCAACTCATCCTCTACTTTAATTACCCCTTCTTCATCGAGAATCATGAACAACGAAGTCGTAGCTAGGATCTTAGTGAGGGATGCTAAGTCAAATTGCGATGTAGTGAGAACTGGCAGAGCTTGACTGTCGTGCCAAAGCTTACCCGCCACGGCTGTTTGAATCTTAGAAAACTGAATTGGATCAGCTTTTAAATCGTCGATGCGACCCCACGCCGCCGCCATCCCAGAGCCGATTCCCTGATTGAGCGCCGACTTAAATAAAGCATTCACCTCTAGAGTCGAAGCGCCTAGATCACCCATGTTTCACTCGCTATCGTTTTTCCGGAGATAAATCGATCAGGAGAGAGTTCCGTCAAATCAAGCGTTTCATACTTACTATTGACCATTAGCTCTGCGAGCGTAATCCCCACTGCATAACTATGCATTACCCCATGGCCTGAAAACGAATGCGCCTCATAAATGGATGAATGGTGAGATCGCCCCACGATGGCATGATGATCGGGCGAGTTTTCATAGAGTCCACTCCATCCGCTCACATGCCTCAAACTCTCAAAAGCAGTCGCACGCTCATAAAGCGCCGGCCAAATGTGGGATTCAAAAAAACCTTCACCGTCATACCTAAAATCAAATCCGGCGGGCTCACCTGGCGTACAGAATCCGCTTAAGCCATATACAGATTCAGGGTGAAAATAAACGCCACTGGGATCCACAATCATTCCATAAGGAGTGAGATCAAGGTCTCTTGCATGAAAAAGAGAGATCTGTCTGCGTACTGGCGTTGAAGGCGACTGATACCCTAAAATTTTTGCTAGGTGTGGGGCCCAGGCACCCGCTGCATTCACCACTTGCTTAGTTTCGATTTCAATCCACGTTCCCGCTTCGTCTCCCAGCGTTTCTGGGTTTTGAGTTAAAAGGACGCGCTTATGCTCGGATGAAATTTGATCGGAAAACTGAAAGGCTTTTATTGTTATTTTAGAACTTTTACTCGATAACGAACCCGCATTACTGGCAGTCACCCACATTCGATCTACAAATTGAACACCACGCGTCTGCGCCTCTTCCCGATAATGCTCTTTTAAGCGATTCGGATTGACTAGCCCATCTTTGACGCCAAAAATGGCTCCCACTAAATCATCTGTCTTATCGATGAACGGAATTTTTTTCTTGATTGCCTGTACATCGAGCACGTCCACTGGCCACCCGTGAGCAATATGCAACTCCCGGCCTTTCAGTGCTTGCTCCCAAGAGTTTTTACGATGTAGCCAAAGGTAACCGCAATCCCGATAACCGATCAACTCGGCAATGCTTGCAAAATATTCAATAGAGAGTTTTGAAGTAAGTATATTCACTTTTTGAGACCAGGTTGCTCGTACCCCACCGGCATTGAGTTCACTACTGCTCCACTCCCCCGCCAGATCGAGATCGATCACCGTCACTCGATCTACACCCTTCAAACCAAGCCCCATCGCCACCGCACTGCCGATGACGCCGGCTCCGATGACCAACACATCCGTTTGCAGACGCTTCACCACATGGTCTCCGTGAAGTTTTCGGAAATGATTTTGGGCTCGCCATTTTCTTCGGCGATATAAAGAATTTTCGTACCACGAGACACCAAGCCCCGTCGCCCATTTTTCAGAGTGGATTCGTAATCTTGGGTAAACATCATCATGGTGTATTTAGGATGACGAAAAAAATAGGGGTCGCTCGAATTCACAGTAATATTAGAATATTTTTTGGTCAGAACATTTTTGTAATTCTTCCAGTCCGCGCGATTAAAATTCCTGCCCTTGATGGGCGAAGAAAAATCGGTGTGATAATGACTCATGTACTTATCCACATCACGACTTTCCCAGTCTTTGATCCAGGAATTAAAAAACGCATGCAGTTTCTCTGAACGCACGCCTTGTTGAAATTCAGGTGTCAGCTCATCGAAAACAAGAATGGGCGTGAGTCTCATTTGGATCATCTTCTCTACTTCTTTGAGATCATCACTATGAACCACCACACAACCTTCGCTATCAAAATCCTTTTTCAGGCGCGAAGGCTCGTCTGTTCCGTGAAGCATAATATCGTAACCCGTACGACCTGCGATTTGGTCGTAAGCGTTTGGAAAGTTAATATAAAATGCCATCGGACCAAACTTGGGTTTTAGATGAGGAGGCGTGAGTTTGTTCGTAAATTGATAAACGCCCTCAGGTGTTTTCAGATCCCCTTCTTCTTCTTTGTCACCCTTCACTTTCCCGGTGGTACAATGAAAGGTTTTCATGATTTTGAATGAATCATTCGACTCATAGTGGGCGACGTGAAGAAGGTTGGTTTTTTTATCGACCAGGATCAGGGTATGAAGGTGCCCGGCATGTGAAGATGGTTTCGCATGTGCATCATATGAAAGAATACAGAGTGAGAGTACGAAGCAATAGCGAACGAACTTCATTAGTTAAAAGGTTACCTAAAAGCAGCAAAAACCTCTAACTCTTTTTTAGCTCTTTTATTGCGGACGGGAAAGCATTCTTAAAACGCATTTTGGGGACCAGACTCAGGGCCTCAATCACAATTTTTGAACTCATTTTGGATAATCCAACGCGGCGATCTTCAAAAAGGATTGGAAATTCCTTAAATTTGAATCCTTTTTTAAATGCCCTATATTTAAGCTCAATTTGGAACGAATATCCGCCGGCTTCCAAGGTCTCAAGCTGGATCGTTTCAAGAACTTTCCTGTTCCAGCCATTAAAACCGCCCGTAAAATCGCGAATGGGTGCACCGAGTACCAGGCGTGCATACAGGCTTCCGCCGCGACTAATAATTTTTCGCACTAAGCCCCAATTCACAGTGCCACCACCCGCAACATAGCGAGAGCCCATGACAAAATCGTACTGATTTAAGAGCGAAAGCATGGTGGGTAAAAAGCGTGGATGATGCGAAAAGTCTGCGTCCATTTCCACTAACTGGTCATAGCCGTTTTCAAAACCCCAGCGAAATCCAGCAATATAGGCTGGCCCAAGGCCTTTTTTCTCTTTTCGATGAAGGACGTGGAGACGCGGGTTTTTCTGGGCGATTTCATCGGCAAGCTTGCCGGTGCCGTCAGGTGATCCGTCATCCACTACTAAAACGTGAACGGTTTCAGGAGTGACTCCTAAAACCGCTTCCGTAATTGGACCTAAATTTTCGACTTCATTGTACGTGGGAATAACAATCAGGCTTAGAATGGTACATCTTCCTCAGTAAACGTTGGCTCTGCTTGGAAAGAGTTATCTTGCATTGGGGCAGCGTTATATACGGGCGCGCCATTATTCGCTCCACCGCTATATGCTCCACCTGCTTGTGCTTCTTGGCCTTGACCACGAGTCGCACCGGCGTTTCCACCTAAAAATTGAATGCTCTGTGCTACCACTTCTGTAGTGTAGCGAGTTTGGCCGTCTTTATCCTGCCAAGAGCGAGTTTGAAGCTTTCCTTCAATATAAGCTTGGCGACCTTTTTGGAGGTACTGCCCGCAAAGCTCAGCAAGTTTACTGAATACCACTACGCGATGCCACTCTGTCTTCTCTTGTTTTTGACCATTTTTATCGGTCCAAGACTCACTGGTTGCCACACTCAAGTTGCATACTGCCTGCCCAGAAGGCGAATAACGAACTTCTGGATCTTTACCCAAATTCCCGATCAAGATTACTTTATTTATTGCCATAGAAGGTTCATTTATGTCGTCAGACTCTTCTCGTCAAGAAGTCTGTTCAAAAAGCAAACGGTGCGTTCGATTTTAGCCTAGATTCACGGCAATGGAAATGGGCCAGCATTTGGAGTAACTGGCTGAACACGTGCTCTTTTTTTCTCGGGGTATGGAATCCCTTTTTCTTCAAACTTTTCGCGCCAGCGCAGCTCGACTTGCTGCACAGCTTTTCCCCGATCAACTAAGTACAATATTGGATCAAACTTACATTCGCGGCACACCAACGCCGCCCGCATCTTTAAACGGTAAAAGGCTTCAAAAAATAAGCCCACAGGAACCGCGAGAACTGGAAAACCCTTCCATCCCATCCAAGGCCAAGTAAAGAGCGATAAGAAGGCTGCAGTAATCAGAATGTGCGACCAAAACCGAGGAGAGCCAATCTTTGCTGGCGCAGAGAGCTTTCGCTCGCGATGACAGCAAACGCAATAGAACCGGAATCCGGTTTGCTCCATGTTTTTCCAAATGCTTTTTACAGTCGCTCTTTGTATTGAGCTTGCGGTCAGGGTATGATGATCGGGACTCATTGAAACTCCTTTTCAATTTACCTATAATCAGTGTACTGAATAAGCCTCGTGACCTCAAATAAAATGAAAATAAAACCAAGCTTTAAGACCGGTTCCATTAAAACCAAAACTGCACCGAAAGGCCCCAGCCAGGAAGAACGAGTGTTACTGGCAAACTCGCTGAGCGTAACTCCTCGTTTTCCCGAGCTTTGGACGGAAACCTTAGATCAGCTCATCCCGGCATTTGTGAAAAGTCGCTTTTCTCCACAGGAGTCATGGAAAAGTAAACCCTTCAGTCAAGAAGATGTCGCTTTCTTTTCGAAAGGGCTTTTAGAGCTATCTGACTTCTTTACTGAAGACCGTGAAGGCTCAAAACTTCCAAATTACTTCACGACCGCACGTTTTCGTTCGAGCTACTTTCTCTATTTTTTCGCGCTTCAAGGTGCAAAATTTCTTACTCTCTTTGACCGCTATCCACTTGCAGTACAGGCAGCACTCAATCACGCCAATGAAACCGGTGTGCTTAGAATTGTTGACGTGGGTGCAGGCCCAGGTACGGCATCGATCGCATTTTTAATTTTAATTTTAGATGAGTTCAAAAAAGAAAAAAAACTTCCGTTCAAAATTCATCTTCATTGGATTGACCATAATGAAACCATTCTCAAAGATGGTGAAATCTTTCTCAATCAATTACTCGAACACTTTTCAGATTACGATGGAGACATCAAACTCACGACTGAGGCCAGAGCATGGTGGAAACACCCCGGTGATTTCAAATACGAATCCTCGCTGGTCATTTTTGGAAACGTTCTCAATGAAAGCTCTAACGACCCCCGTATCTATACTCAAGGATTAGTTCCATTCTTAAAAAATCCACAAGGCGCTGGAGTACTTTTATTAGAACCTGCGTTCAGATCCGCCTCTCAAAAGATTGCTCAAATCAGAGATGAGCTCATGCCTCACCCACTCTGGGGTCCATGCTTTCATCAAGAAAAATGCCCGCTCTCTGAAGGTCGCGACTGGTGTCACTTCTCCGTTCCCGCAGAATTACCAGGAACTTTTTTCAAAAAATTCTCCATCAAACTCGGCGGGGTACGCGATTGGCTTAAATTTTCTTTTGTCTGGATTGCCTCAAAAAATAGCGAAAAAATAGTCGCCTCGAGTCCAAAATCAAAACTCCATCTCCTTCGAATTGTGAGCGATCCGATGCAAACTCCGCGCGGACTTCAAAACCAAATCTGCTTACCTGAGCGAGTTGGCTTTGTGGCCACCCCTAAAAAACCTTATCACCGTGGCGAGGTCATTTATGATTCAGTTCTACAACCGCAAAACAAAAACTACCGATACTGAAAATGTCTATGGCGAATCTGCCATGGCATGGGCATATCAAAGTTACTTTGGTTTTTTTCTCACTCAACATCTTTTTTCAAAAAAGTGGTTAAGTAAACTCATGGGCTGGTATGAAAGTTCGCCCCTGAGTCGCCATAAAATTCCACGATTCATTGAAAAATATCAAATCAACATGAGCGACTACGAAGTAGCGAAATACTCGTCATTCAATGATTTCTTCATTAGAAAATTTAAACCGGGACTCCGTCCTTTTTCCAATGACGATTCCGTATTTTGTGCTGGAGCGGAAGCGCGCTACCTCGCCTTTGAAAATCTATCTGCCAAGACTACCATCACCGTAAAGGGAATTGATGTTTGCTTGAGTGCACTCTTGAATGATGAAGCCCTGGCTGCGGATTTTGATGGCGGCACCATCATCATTGCGAGATTATGTCCGGTGGATTATCACCGCTTTCATTTTCCAATGAGTGGAGAACTGACTAAGGCATATACGGTGCGCGGAGAATTGCATTCAGTGAATCCTGTGGCGCTTGTCGCTAAACCAGATATTTTTCTTAAGAACGAACGCCAAGTAGCTATCCTGAGGAATGAAAAGTTCGGAAAAGTGGCTATGATTGAAGTGGGAGCACTGGGAGTCGGCAAAATCATCCAGTCTGCGTACCCGTCCCATGCCCCCTTTCCATTAATATTTGATAAATGTGTAGAAAAGGGTTACTTTTTATTTGGGGGGTCGACGGTGATTTGGGTGCTTCAAAAGGGCAAACTCAAACTAAGCCCAGACCTAGCGAGCAATAGCACGCGTGGGATCGAGACTTGGATCCCCCTAGGAGACCAATTAGGTGAGTTCGAAGGCTTTGCCCATCATTGAGGACCTGTTCCATAAAATTATTGGCCCCTTTATGGCGACCAAAGTGGACAGTTTGCTCAGAGAACCCGAACTGCTTGAAACTCGAATTCAAGTGCTGGTTCAATATTTTGAAGACCATCCGCACCTCATGGTGCCATTTAAAGCCCTAGTGAAATCGCTGCACTCTACCGAGACTGAGATTTCATTCGAAGAACAGGTTCGCTTTTACACCACTAAGCACACTCGCAATTGGATCATGGTTACTGCACTCAATCATGTTTTGAATTTGAAAGAGCTTAAACTCGATGAAGTGACTGGCCGGCTCCCAGGTCAACCCGCAGATCTTTTGAAATATGCGCACAAAGCCCGCGAAGCATTCGGCGACGAGAGCCGCTACAAAGATGTGGCGTTCAGTGCAGGCCTGCTTTTTGATTTTATTTTTTATCTTCAGCGAACACCGTTCTTGGATTTAGGACAAACCAAATACGATGACTATATTAACCAATGTTTTACTTTGGGAATTACCCAAGGAAAACTGGTGACTCAACTTTCCAGACACAAAGCGAAGTTGTCTTTAGAGGAAATCGCTCCCATCACCCCCCTTATCCGCCAACTTTGCCAAGTCGTGTTTGTCGTGTTGAAACAAAACGACGCCATCAATTTTTATAAAAAATTAGAAACACTGAAACCTACCGAACCCGCGCGCATGGCTTTGGAACATTACACTTTTGGAGCTCACACGGGGATGGTAGGCAGCTTCATCGCACAAAGCTTATCAGTCTTTAACCATTTGGGAGAAGCCATGTCAGTTTGGGGTTTTCCTTACTTGAGCTGGGTCCACGCAAAAAAAGATATTCATGACGTAGCAGGCATGGGAGAGCTCGGAGTATTACTCAGTGAACTCATGAAACCCGCCCAGTTTATTGGCGATGGCTCTGCAGGCAAGATCGTACCTGAGCTCAAATATTTGGATTTTACATTTACCGCGGGGATTAAAAGTGAAATTAAAATATGAACGTTTCGAAGATTTAGGCTGTCTTTATATCAGGGGTGTTGTGGATGCAAACCAACTCAAGATGTTGATATTGGGTCTGCAGAACATTATCCCCCACCTTGAAGAACCTCTCGCGATCAACCTAGCACTCGCTACGATTGGTAAAATTGAGGCCGCCGCTCTAGTTGAAGTGAAGAAAAAAATTCAGACTCGCACGCAACACAAACTGTATTGGCTATCAAAGGAACGCCCGCTCGGGGATTTTCCTACCGTTGATTTATTGATCTCACGATTTCCCGGCAGTAAATTTCGACACATCGGCGAAAAAATTAAACGTGACGATGAAGTTTATCAATTAACTGACGAAACAGCCATTGCACACGCAAGGATCATTGAACTCGGCGGCGATGAACAAAAAGCCCAACAGATCATCTTTGAAAATACTATGCTCAAGGCCCAAAAGAAGACACTCGATGAAATGCTTCATTGGCAAAAAGAACGCACCACCCATCAAACGGCCACTGTGAGCGAAGATCCAGACCTTGCCGAAAGAAAAAAATCATTGAATAAGGATCTCGAAAAACTCGCAGGAGGTTCAATCGATTTATGAAAAAACCTGATGTCCTGACTGCTCAGCAAGTACTCGATCAAGCTCACGAATTGCAAAAGCAAAAAGAGATACTTACGCTTACCCTAGATCAAATTCATTACCGCTTGAAAGTCATTGAATCCTCCCTGATTGAAAATGACCAACTGAAAAAACAAGTAAAAGTGCAACTCGACGAAAGTCTAGAATTATTTGATCTTGAATGGAAACGAAAATCAGAGTTCTACCCAGACCTTCATATTATCATCCTACAAAACGCAGTAGATCAACTCACTCCAAAATAGGAGTTTTCGTCTGCCTCTAAATTTTAACTTGGGCATTTGCTGGAAACTGAATCGGTTCATACAGCTCGGGAAGCGCCTTCAATTCGCTCACGTACCCCTTCGCTTTCATCATCCACAAGAAGTCGGGGCGATCGAGCGTAAGCCACTCTCCCCCTACAATATTTCCTTGAGCATCGAGCTCTAAAATATATTTATAGTTGGAGTAATCAAGAATATGAGCAGGATAAGTAGGCATTTCAGTGACGTCGCCTTGATTCATGAGCATCCGCTGGTATTGCTGGTACTCGCCCATAAAGGCCTGATCATCAGAGAATAAGTTAGTGAGTGTCGGGTTCCAAAATGCCCAACCATAATCGGTGTCATCCGCGTAATAAATGCGTGTACTCACCGCTACTGCCTTTACCGCACTTGGGGCCGCGTTAGCAGGAAGCGCCACGGGCTGGTCACTAATGGTGGATTCGTATTTAAATGCAGGTTGATTCCAAATTTCGACATCGCGGGTCTTATCAAAACCAAATCCCTCTTTCATGAGTCCAAGTTGATTGGCCATGACGATATGAAAGGTACCCGCATTCACCCCTTTGCATGCTGGATCTTCAGCATTTTTACGCGCATTTGCTTCTAGGTTATTCATATTGAGAGCATTGGCCCATTCAGAATCCAGGTCTTTTGAACTTGCTTGAACTCGACGAGCGTCCACTTTAAATTTTGCAACGAGCTTTTCTAGGTCAGTATCCAGCGCACCATCCGTATCGGCGTAAGAAGCCATCACTTCTACTCCCTTTTTCATTTTAGTTGTAGGGTATAAAAAACGCTTTTGGCAAACGCCACCGATGGCCAGATTTTGGTTGTCTACAAATTGGAGGGAATAATTTGCGGTCAGAAGTGCCTTGATGTCCGCTGAACCAAACGGGATTTTAATTGTTTTACCATTCACTTCAATTTCTTTAATTACGGGTTTCGGTTCGCGATGATGAAGAGCAGCCGCTGTCCACGCATGGCAATACCCTTCCCAATAAGCACGGTCAGGATTGTTGCCCATCCTGCTATTATGAAATTGCTTCACGAGTGAGTATTTAAAGTCTTTGGTATAAATACTATATTTTTCTAAAGGTGAAAGTTTTGCAATGATCTCCATTTGTTGGTCTGCGGTCATATTGAGTAAGTCTTTTTTTGATGGGCTCGTGTCCGAGAAGAAGAGCTCTCTTCTTTGTGCGGCACTCACATCTTGATCCATGTTTTCATTTTGAAATTTAAACCAACGGTATCCCATGGCGCCTCGTTGTTTAGGCCAGTAACTGTCAGACCAGGGGGTATCCTCATTGGCGACCCGGCCGCTTGCCGGTAAGCTTTGCAAACGATAGGTGTACTGAATGGGGTGCCACGATGAGGAAAAATTATTTGGATTATTATATCCATTCCAAGAAGCGGCTTGAGCTTGGCCACTCACGATCATTGAACTCGCGATGAGACAGGCCGACGAACTGACGAACTGAATGAATTTCTTTTGCATGTTTCCCCCCATATTTGGATTTCCCAAACGTGGAGCGCACGCTAACAGATGGTATTTAACAAATCAAACAATATGACGCAATCAATCACTTAAGAGAATACTTGCAACAATTGCATCACCATAGGGTGATTCTTGAGGAAACCACTCCACTTGCGACAGGAGTTTAAAACGATCACCGTGGGGGTGGTCGTTTTCAATCTTGAGAACCGAACAAGTACTATAAATCAGGAGTCCATTCTCTGACAGGTGCTGTTTCGCCCAGGAGACGAGTTCTTTTTGTTTTGCAACTAGCCCAGGCAGATCTTTTTCACTTCGATTCCATTTTACTTCAGGGTGGCGCCGAACAATTCCAGTGCTCAAGCAGGGAGCATCAATCCAAATAACGTCAAACTTTTCAGTTTCGTTAATGACATCCTTGTAGGAAACCACGGTGATCAAACTAGAAAGATCGAGGCGTGTTTTATTTTCAATCACCTTCTGCAAGCGATTTTCATCGATATCAGTCGCCGTGACCTTAAATCCATTCACCGCAAGACCCAGTGATTTTCCACCAGGAGCTGAGCAGAGATCAAGGATTCGAGGAGTGGCAGGCAATTCTTTATTCTTGATGCGCTCACGGATCACGCTCACTACTTTTTTCACGAGCTCTTGATTCGAAATATCCTGAACATAACCTTTGGGCTCATCGCCTCGATAGCCGCCCTCAAGTAATTGCGACTCACCCGTCACTAAATTTTGATACCAGGTTTGCGGGCGCTTCAAACAACTTTCTGCAAAGGCCAAGGTCCAAGGAAGGCCCTTTTCCTTCTCGAGTTTTTTAAAAAGCCACTCTGGCAAACTCGACCAAGCAATGACTTCAGGCCGCGGAGTTTTCTCATTCACTTTCCAGGCTTTCCATTCGTCACGAGCGTCGGCCACTTTCCTTAAGATTGCATTAGCGAATTTCGAAGGAAAATCACCCTCGCCTAAACGAATAGCATCTACGGTTTCAGAGACCACGAGTGCCGATGCTACGTCTTGCTCGAGCAATTGAAAAACAGCGGTCATGAGGTAACGACGTAAGGCTCCGGTTGGTTTTTTCTTCAAAGCATAAGTATCAATAATGTAATCAATCCGTCCCTTAAAGCGAAGCACACCTGAACAGATTTCAAAAATCCATGCACGATCAAACTCAGGGAGAGTTTGCGCATTATTCCTTGAAATTTCTTCAAACATGGATTGATCTAACGATTGAGTAGAGTTTAATACTTGCGCGAGGGTCCTGACCGCAAGCGTTCGTAAGCGAACGAGCGATTTTGAACCTGCGGGGGCGACTAGTTTCTTCTTCGCACCAATCGGTGCGCCTGGCTTATCGAGCGCCATTCCAGATCCAATAAAGGCCAGCTGGGCGAATTTCACCGATATTGGAATGGATGCCGGTCATGCGATCAGCCACTTTACTCACCAAGCGATCGACAAACGATTGTTCTTCTTCAAAACCGTCCTCATCATCTTTGCCGCTACCAAAAATCAAATCCTGAATACCTTTTGATTTCTTAGAAGGATAAGCGATTCTCACCTTACCTTTAATTTTTGCTTCTGCTGCAATATACTTCACTGCATCGTCCAACGTTCCAATTTCATCGATTAGCTTTAATTTCTTAGCTTGAACCCCCGTGAACACACGGCCGTCAGCCACTGCAGTCACCTCTTCTGGCGTCATTTTGCGGCCTTTAGAAACAGCATCTTTAAATTGCTCCAAGGTATCCATCACGAGCGCTTGAAAATATTCTTTCTCGTCTTCTCTGAGTTCGCGATACTCCGCACCTGAGTCTTTAAATTTTCCAGTCTTAATTGAATAGCGCTCCACTTTGGCCCAATCATAAAGTTTTTTCAAATTCATGAACTCCATGATGACCCCAATTGAACCCGTGAGCGTTCCCGCATTGGCATAAACTTTTTTAGCACCTGATGCCACATAAAAGGCACCTGAGGCAGCGACACTTCCCATCGATACCACGAGTGGTTTTGGGAAAACCTTTACTGCTTCATAAATTTCTTGCGACGGCGATACTGCTCCTCCTGGCGAATTCAAGCGTAGAACGACCGCTTTAATGTCTTTATCTTCAGCTGCTTCTTTTAGATTTTTCAAAATTTTCTTTGAGTCCATGATCACGCCCTTGAGCTCGATCACGGCAACAAACTCACCCTTTTCATTAAACATGGATTGTTTGTCACTCTCTTTCCAAGAGTCGCCGCCCTTTGCGAAAAAATACACAAAAGAGAAGATCAAAAAGAATCCAAACAGTACTGCCGAGAGTCCTAACACCAATGCCAAGGGGTTAATGCTGCGTTTTTTAATTTCGTTCATATTCCTACTATCCTAGCTCTGAGTTTGTGATGACGAAAGAGATTCTTTCCTCACCGTTCGGAAGTTTTTCCATTTTAAGCCCCATCCGTTTGACCCAAGTCTTCCAATCACCCACGATCAGTTTTGGTTTGATGTTGATCCAGGTGAAAGAATGGGCGAGCGCCCAATTTTTGACTTCATTGACCAGAGCCGTCTTCAATTCCTTTTTCAAAAAGTTGGGATTCGCAGCCAACTCCTGCCAATCTTGCCCCAGGCAGTAAATCATGGCGATGATCACCCCATTTGAATTGAGAGCGACCTTAAAGAGGGAGTCCTTCTGGAGGAGGAGATTCGGGAACTCAGTCATGAAGCGGTTTGCGCGACCCTCATCCACATACTGAGCAAGCATTTCTCCGCACGCTGCTCGATCGCTTGCGGTAGTATTTCGAAGAAAAAAGTCCTGTCCTGGCTCAAATTGCATCAATTGGTTATTCAAGACTCGTGCACATATTTCAAGTAAATCTTGATTCTTACTCAGCTTTTACGCGATGCGCTCAAATTGAGTCCTCACGCCAATTCTGCGAAGTTTCAATTCTCCTTAATTTAGCTCTTGAATAAATGCGTTAAGTCGGCTAAAAATTAATTCTTCGTTTTATCTATGCGTCCCCATCGTCTAGAGGCCTAGGACACTGCCTTTTCAAGGCAGTAACCAGAGTTCGAATCTCTGTGGGGACGCCATTTAAAAGTCAACGAAAATCAGTCCTGGGCACAAAATTCTTAAATCCCTAATTTTTATAAGTACTTGTAATTACTTGTCGCAATTCCGTCACACGTTTTCATTGTCACAAGAAATCACGCTTCGTCACCCCTGCGTGCTGCATTCGTGCTGCAATTTTGATTTGATTCTTTAGGACGCCTTTTTTTCTGCCGGGTGTAAAAAAACTTCGGCAACCTTCTGATTTATTTCATGTTGCCCTCGTCCTGAGCCAAATGTGGAAATTACGGAGACGAACCCTCGTCAATCAATACCAAATTTGCGGCAATTGATGAAAAGTATGTTCATGTACTTACGCAAGATAAAATATAAAGATCACATTTATTATTACCTCACCCGTAAAACACAAAATTCAAATCAGGAAGAAAGAATAGCGACCATTGGGATGCTCTCTAACCCCACTCCCGATCAAGAATTGCAGCTCGTTTCATGCTGGGTACTTCAATTGATGAGTGGAGGGGAGAGAGCATCACAACGGACGATTGAGATGGCAAAGACTCTTGCGGCATCAAGAGAAGCCATAATCGGCAAAACCTTTGATATTGATCAGTGCTTGCAAGAAATGCGCACGATCTATTTGAAATATGGAAAAATCACAAAAACAATACTGGAAAAACAGGCGCGACCAAATGGTGAATTGAGTTGGGGAACTACCACCGTTCTCAATCAACTAAGGAACCGGGGACTAACTCTCGCGCAAGTTTTTACGATAGCAAAAAATAATTCAGATTGATCAAAATCATTTTCTTCGGGAATTCATATCGATCACATTTGCAAAAACTTCCTGCTTTGGAATTTTCATTCCAACATTTTCAGTTGCGCCATCTAGGTCAGATCCGATGAGCCGGACGTACCGCATGGTCGTATCCATACGCTGATGCCCAACCATTGCCTGTACCTTTACGGTGGGCACATTGTGAAGCATACAGATGGTAATGAAACTGGCTCTCAGAGCATGAAAATTGATTTGTCTCAGTCCAATTTGTACGGCGAAAGTTCTCAATACCTGCGCTTGATATCCTTTTGTCCAAGCATCAAGGTGCGGTAGAACATATTTTTCATTTGCTCGGAGTGATTTAAGTTCAATTAAAAAAGCCAGGAGTTCACTATTGATCGGAACCACACGGTTCCTACGATTTTTTGTTTCGTGGTACCCATCCTTAATGGTCCAATTGCTCACGACATACAATCTTCTATTTTCAAGATCAACATTATCCCAAGTAAGCGCATACGCTTCGCCACTTCTGAATCCTGCAAAAACAGTCAGGGTCCATATTGGAAACCAAGGATGATCGAGCTTTTTTGCTTCTTCTAAAAATCGATTTACTTCGCCCAGTGTCCACGCTTCTAACTTAGGTTCTGGAACAGAAATCTTAATGCTATCGGCAGGATTAAAAGTGATCAGTCGCTCAAATAACGCCGCTTTTAAAATCACTTTCAAATATTGCAATAGGTTCTCGCGCGTCTTCAAACTGATGTTGGACTCAGTACTAAAAATGGTTTTGTGAATATCATTTGGCGTAATGTCCACGAGGAGCTTATTCATAATCAGAAGGGGGACGTTTGTTTCAATCGTGCTTCGGTATGCATCTAAGGTGGACTTCTTTCGTGTAAGTGCAGCCGTTTTAAACCATTGATCAAGCCATGCCCCAAATGTTGGACGCATAGCTTGGTTCGCCTCTTTTCTCAAATCTTCAATCAGGTCTAGTTCGCGCTTTTTCGCTTCGGGCAAACTACATTTAAACCGCCGCTTCCGTTGGTAGCGCATGCCTTCAATGTTTTCAGACGCAGTGATCTCATAGCACATGACGTGACCATTTTTAAAAATAGGTTTTATCGGCACGGCTTCCACTCCCGAATGCCCACTTGGTTCTGAATCAAATGCTGTCTGATATCGTCAGTTCTAAATCGAAGCCTTCGTCCCATTTTGAAAAAAGGAATCTCTCTTCGATAAGCCATATTTCTCAAGCCTCCGTAGCTGACCCCGATATAATCTGCGGCCTCATAAGCATTCATCCATTCTTTATCCCCCAACCGCTTCCTATTCTCCAGTTTTTGACGATCTTCTGTCTCTCCGAATCTGTTACCAACGGAATTTTTCAAGAAAGATGTCGCCTGATTGGTTACGCTGCTGTTTTTGTTGCATGTTTTGATTCCCTCATTTCTTTCGTTGGATTTAATAGAACTTCTGTAATTGGTATCCATTTTCGTACCTCCTTTGACCATCGTTG
>CAIMWN010000243.1 GCA_903845155.1 Oligoflexia bacterium | reverse complement strand
TTATCTGTCAATTGTCTAGCCCTCCTGGTTTCAGAAGAGCTTAACTCATTGTTTTTAAACGACAGCAAAAGGGACAGAATCGCGTGCGAGTTAAAGAGGGACACAATCGTGTGCTATTCACACAAACCAAAGCAAAACAAATCAAAGCAAAACTGAAGTAAAATGGATTAAAAATGGGGCCCACTCTTCCCTCCCCTCAACTCTAATCGTTGATAAACCCGGCCTAGGATCCCTATGCGATTGCCCATAGGTTCAGGTTGAAACTTTAATTAATCCAAGACAGACTCTAGTTCATGAAGAACTTCTTTTTCGCTTTTTTTTTAGGAACCGGCCTTTTAGCTCATGCGAACGCCTTACCCATGAACTGGAGTGAGTTTGAAATCAATCAAAATTACAAGCTTCAGAATAACCTTGAATTAAGATCAGGCCTCACGCTTCCAAAAGGTTCAGAAGCAAAATTGATGCAAGAGTATGCACTCAGCCCAGTGCAAGTGATGTTTTTCCAGTGGCAACTCTCCAAATGCCCTTCCGTGCTTTCCAATCAAAAAACTGAAATTGTAATCATTCAAAATGCCTATGGTGTGGAACTTGAACCTCACTGCCTGCTCAACACTTATGTTGAACTCAAGGATTATTACCACACTAGCTTTTTCAGCAAATAAGCCGAACATGCAAAAAAACACCTTCATTCCGCCCTTGATTTCACTTCACCAACTCGCCGATTTGAAAGCGTTTTATGAAGAGAAATGCATCATAATTACGCCGTCTTTTCCCAATTGGCATAAAAGCTTTGTCTCTGGCCCTCATAGCCCACTCTTTGAAGTGGAACATCGCTACGGAATACACAGGGAAACCTCAATGCTCGTCACTCGAACTGCATTTAAAGAAAAAGCAGAGGGACCTCCGGGACACGTCCATGGCGGCGCAACTGCGGGATTGATTGATGAACTCATGGGAGTGCTGGTGTGGCACGAAAACCATGCTTGTGTGACTCAAAACTTGAGCATTCATTACTGGAAACCACTCCCCCTTCATTCACTGGTCTTAGCTGTGACCCAAATCAAAGCGATTAAAGATAAAACCATTGAAGTAAGCTGCACCTTATTTAACGAGCAAAAAAGCCCATTTATTTCATCACAAGGACTGTTTCATAAACTCACTGAACAACAGCTAAAGAAGTTTGCAAAAATTGCACTCGGCAGTTAGCCCTACTCTATCGCTGTCCTGATGTAGCTGTCCTGACGTAATGAAAATCACTTAACTTTATTCAAGTGATAAAAAAAGGGCCGACATCACTGAAGATGCCGGCCCTTTTTCCATCGATTGATTCCTAATTAAATTAATTAGTTTCAATATAGTTTACATAAACTTGTGGAAGACCTGATTTATCGCCATTTAAGATTCCAATTAAGACATCACCATACGCGAGAACATTTCTAACTCTAAAAGTATCGTTGCTATCAAAATCTTTGAAGATTACATCGTAAAAATCATCGTCAGTGCTCGGAGAATCAACCAAAGTGACGTGAAACACATGGCTTCCTAATTTAATTTGAGCTTTTCCTTTTTCAAGAACCTTCACTTGTGGACAATGGCTGATGAGACGATGATAAACCTTGATCCCATCTTTCAGCGCAAAGGGTTGAACCGAACAGCTGCGAACCAAATTACGGATATTCCCAAGGTGGGTTTCTACCGCATTTTGAACAGAATCAACACTCATCGACTCAGCGTCGGAGTCGCTATTCATAGAGTCACTCTTCATCGACTCGTTATTAAAAGAAGAATCATTCATGTCTTCTGCGGCCATTGCAGGCGCGAATTGGAGGAAACAAAACATACTGGTTACTAAAACTAAATTTTTCATAGACTTCTTATGTCAAAAAATTACTATGAAAGATAATACATTTTTGTTATGGTATTATTCCTATATGGAATTATTAAATTTACGAGTACTCCAGAGTTTAGTTCAAGATCCCCACCTCACCAGGGTTGCCCAGCGATTTCACTTCACTCAGTCGGCGCTCTCCAAAAGATTACAGAATTTGGAGGCTGAACTGGGGATCAAGTTGTTTGATCGACGGGGACCTCGGGGCCTTGCTCCCACCCCTGCCGCCGTTGAAATTGCTGGCCTTTCTGAGCAAATTCTCCTCTCTTGGGACTCCGGTCTTCAGAAAGTAAAACGCCACCAAGACGAACCCGCCCATTTCGGAATCGTGGGTCCACAAATTTTCATGCGTGAAATTGTACTCCCTTGGTGGACTAAAAGAGCGCCTTCTTACCCGGAGCTTAGCCTCGAGGTGCATATTTCGGCTCTTTCAAAAGTATCCTTTGATCTCGTTCAGGCCGGAATGGATGTTGGAATTTTAGAGCACCAAGAAGAACTCGAAGACTTTATTTGTAAGCCTATTTTTGCCGAAACCTGGGGAATCGTTGCCCACCCTCGCGCCCACGTGAATCTTCAGGATTCTGAGTCGCTCAAAAAATTGAATTGGAGCACACTTGCTGCCCAAAATAACCCGGTCGATGAATGGCTAGTAAAACGACAAAAAATGCCTCCGCCGATTTATAATCTTTATTGGAACGATCTCACCGCGCTGGTTCACTGGGTTTCGGAAACACCAAAAGCAGCCACGGTACTCCCACTCCATGCATGCCAAACTTTACTTTCAGAAAAGAGAGTGCAATTCGAGTCACTCGGACGAGATTCAAAGCGCGCGCTTTATCTCGCTTATCGACAAAATCATCCGCATAAGAAATTTATTCAAGAGTTGCTCAGTCTGAATCCGTAAATTGACGCACATCTCAACCAAAAGATCGGGACGACCTTTTATTGGGTGCAGGCGTTTTCAGGGGTGACCGTGAACTCGACCCGGCGATTACGGGGATCATTCGATGCTGGACTACGCGAAGCACTCCAGGCACGTCGGGAAGCAATACCGCGTGGACAAAAGCGCGCATCATCCATTTTGTGAACTTTCACAAAATAATTCATCACTGCCACGGCACGCTCAGTAGAAAATAAATAAGGATCTTCACCAGAAAGAATGGGCTTTGAATCAAGATGTCCTTCAATCAAAATACTGCCTTGCACTTTTCCAAATATTTTTGCGAGTTTTTCCAAGTATTGATACGAGTCTTTTTTAATTTCTGAACTACCAGGCAGAAAGAGATCATCACCCAAGATTGAAAACTTCAGCATCTCCACATCAGCGTCGAGCTCTAAACCAAAGGTAACGTCACCCAGCTTTTGTTCCACATCATCTTTTAAATCACGCAAAGGTTTTTGAACCAAATCCTCAGGCACCTGTCCTTCGGCACCCTTCATGATGGTATTTCCCTCACCCAGTTTTTCACCGAGTGCATTGACGGTTTCAGAGGAAGGATCGCGTCCGTCTTTATAAGGTGTATCAGGATGATTAAAATAGTGAGCAACAGACTTTTTGGTTTCTTCGTCAGCTCCTAAGAGCCACATCACCATAAAGAAGGCCATCATCGCAGTCACGAAGTCGGCATAAGCCACCTTCCATGCTCCACCATGTGCACCCGCCTTGCCACCTTGAATTTTCTTGATGACGATGGTGACGCCTTTGTCCTTGCCGTTTGCCATACACTACGCCGCCTTTTGCGCTGAACTTGAGGTTGCCTTATCTACTTCTTCAAAACTTGGACGAGCGCTCGGCGGTACAGAACGACGAGCAAACTCAACGCACACCTTAGGTGCGCATTCTTTAGAAAGAGCTAAAATTGCTGATTTAATGACATCAATAAATTTCATCGTCTCCGCGATGTCGGCTTCAATTTTAGCCGCGAGCGGCTGCATGAAACCGTATGAAATCAAAATCCCGATGAACGTTCCGACGAGAGCGGCCGCTACGTTTTGTCCGATCGCCTCTTTACCCTCAGCCAATTTTCCCATCGTGATCACGACCCCGAGAACCGCAGCCACAATCCCGAGACCTGGCATCGCATCCCCGATTTTTGAAAGTGTATGCACTACATGCGCTTCTTCTTCTACTGCAGCCTTCACATCTTTATCCATGAGGTCTTCTAAATCGTAAGGACTCATGGGAGATGAAATTTGCACTTTTAAAGTATCGCAGATAAAATCAAGCGCATGATGATTGGATAGAACGCCTGGGTATTTCTTAAAAATTTCTGAAGCCTCTGGTTTCTCGACATGGGGCTCAAGCGAAAGAGGATTGGTTTTTACGACTTTGCAAAGCTCATACAAGCAGAGAAGTAATTCTAAATATTGTTCTTTGGAGGTGGGCTTACTCTTCAGTGAAGCAAGAATCATGTGAGTCAGGTGTTTTAATTGTCCTACAGAATTTGAAATAACTAAGGCACCTGCGGCGGCACCAAAGATGATCAAGAACTCGGTCGGTTGATTGAGCACTCCGATTTTACCATGATGGGCTGTATACCCACCTAAGACACACACGACAACGATGATTGCGCCAATTATGACCATATAAGTTTCCTCGTTTAGCTCATCGGCTAAAATCGTGAAAACCTTAATATTTGGGCTATTTTATTGATGTCCGTTTTTGAGGGCGCGCTCTGTATCTGATTGAAATAACGACGTTTTTAAATAAATTGTATTTATATTTAGCGTCAAAGAAATAACCGAAAGATCGCTCATTCAGCGACGTCCTCCTGCTGAAGGGCTTTACTCAGTTGGCTGAAGCCCGGAACATTTTTATAAGGTGCAAGTCTCTCTTTTAAAATACCGGGCCTCAAAAGACCTCGTCCTTTCAGTTTTTGAAATTGAGTCAGGAGCGAATTCATGTCAGGCAAGAAGCTATTGTGCTTCACGACTGCTTGGTCCAAGTTGGTCAGAAAGTCGACCGCGTCATCGATAGGATCACACTCCCCCAGCATATACATAAAAGAGCAAAATGCACGCTCCTTAGGAAGCAACTTTGAACGGAATGATGGGCCACAACCGAGGCCACGATCTGAGAGTCGTTTTGAAAAGAGTTTGAAATGATTCACTCGCTTGGGCGGCATCGGACTAGTGGCGTAGAGCTGATCTCGGATCTTTCCATTTTTTAGATCTTGGCATTTCTGATCTAGATTAAGTGTGGGCGTGATCATTGAGCTTCTTCGATCCGCGAGGGGATCTTGATCACGATGACTACAAATATCGCTTAATTTCTTGGAGTCAGGCAACCACTGAGATCGCTTTACTTCGCCTATATTTCCCTGGGCATCCACACTATTAAAGGTGACGTATTTGAGCGTATTTCTCATCATTTTGTCTTTGTCGTTACTGGCAAAATCCTTCTCCACTCCAAAATCCACGATCAACTCATGATGAACCACTTTGAGTTTGCCATCCAATTTCATCACGCCTTGCTTGACTGCTTCGACCTTGAGTTGATTATATTTTTCCATTTGAAGTGCAAGCGGAGTTTGATGATCGACATCATCGCAGTGAAGACTTGGATTTTTCGCCTGGAGGCCCTTACACGCGTCATTCATCGAGCTCACATCAATGGACTTCATTTTTAACATAGAGTTCAGTGCACCCCCAAAATCCACAGCGAACAAATTATCATAAATCTCACCACTACCCTGAAAATCGGTAATCCGACTCAACTCCGTAGTCAGTATATCGTTGTCTTTGTCAGTATAGGAAAGATCCACTACTTGCTTGATCGGCTGATTCCAATTCTGCTCTTTTGCACTGCCATCGACCACTCCAGGCTCTCGATCCATAAATAAATTTTCGCCCGTGGACTGGGCTTGCTGGGCGGCGACTATAAAATCCGAAGGATTGTACATGGAGTTTCCAAGCATCCCTGCTTCCGCGAGCGCGAGATTCGCATCCTCAACTTGATCTTGCTGTTCAGGCGTAGGATTGATGTCCTGATCGATCACCTCATGATGACTTCTGGTTTGATTAAGTTTTGCACTTTCAATATCTGAATGAGCTAAATCGAATCCATCCTTTTCCAAAGTGGGCTCAGGATAAAGAGACACAAAAATTTCGGCCAGTTCACCATCAGTGAAAGGAATACCACTGCACATCATACCCGCTTTGGTATCTTTCAGAAGCTGAATGAGACTCGGCTCCATGCTCGCCATTGCATAAATGGGGCATGAACCTGCCCAACCAGGACTATTGGAATTGGGCTGCATTCCTGGAACCCATTCATCCTCGAAGTATTTATAGATTTCATTGTCTGAACCATAGGTGGCACTATAGGCGCGCTCCACCTTCCACGCGAGTCCCTGATTCTGTGGATGACCGGGTTTTCCTGGCCCATCGAAATCACCATTCAAATTCTCTTTCGCATTTTTAATCGCGAGTAAATTAGGAGTGTAACTATCGCGATATACGTAATCGAGCGAACTATCGCTATTTTGTTTAGCAATTTCCTTTACTGTGGCGGTCATGGGGTCTGAGTTTTTTTGCTGATAAGAAGCGCCAAAGGGTTTCGTCACCCAATCCACACGTTTACAATCGATAACATTATACTTTTGGCTATATTCTTTTGTTTTTTTTTCGCAAACCAAATTCGCATCCTCAAACTCGGTGGCGATTTTCTCTTGAGCTTGGGTTACGTTAAGCAACAGCAGTGACAATGGGGCGAGTACAAGAATCAATGCAAAACTCAATTTCTTTGAAGAGATTTTCACTTTTTCGCCCCTTCCTTTAATTTCTTCGCTGCCATTTCATTCTTGGCCAGACGAAGAGCTTGAGCCCGTTCGAAAAGACGATCATCTGGATTACAAATTTCAGCGTAGATTGGTCCGGTAAAAGAATGGCAACGTCCCTCGCTCATCTTCTCCAAAAGAGCTGCGCCGAAACGGTAGTAAGCATTTAACTTTTTTTCAGCCTGGGCCCTTTTGGTAATTTCTGGAATTAATCTCTTCTCTTGAATGAGTGACGCAAACAAAAGTGCGTCGTAGGGTGCCTCAGGATTTTTTAAAGATTTCTGGGCCCCCACCTCGCTCTGAAGTTCTTTAATCAGGCGGTTGGGATCTTTTAAATAAAGTGTGAGGGTCGAAAAGTATCTCTTTCGAAAGGTTTGGCAAGATTTAGATAGCCGCTTAGCCATGGCCTCATTCATGGGGCCAGACTGAATAGTGCGAAGACACCCTGGTTCACCTGACGCCACTGCTTCAACAGAGTAATAGAATGCAGATAGACCGCATAGAAATGAAAATAAATAAGGCAAAAAGGCTTCCCTTTTCATAAAGATAGAATATCGAATGATCGTCATCTCCCCTAGTAAATTCAGAGAAAAAAATCCGCCAAGCTCTTGACTTAGTCCTCACAAGCGATAGGCTTTAGGGCATGAACTATCTTCATGGATTATTGAACCATTTTGAATCGGAAGCGCTGCCTAACGCCCTCCCCAAAGGCCAAAACTCTCCTCAAAAAGCGCCTTTAGGTTTGTACGCAGAACAACTCAGTGGCACCGCTTTTACGAATCCAAGACATGTTAATTTGAAAGCCTGGCTCTACAAAATTCGCCCTTCCGTGGTACAGGGTAAATTTGAAGAAGTCGGACACGCAACCTGGATCAGCACTCCCTGCCGCGGTAAAGTGGTCAAAACACCACAAGCGCTTAGATTTCAACCCTATCCCGAAGCTGCACCCTCTTCTCAAAATGCAAAAGAAAGCCGTCTTACCTTTATCGATTCACTCTTTACTTATGCCCTCAATGGCAGCCTAGAACACAATACCGGCTGCGCTGTTCATCTTTACTCATTCAATGAAAGCATGAAGCATCAATATGCCTACAATGCGGATGGTGAAATGTTGCTGGTTCCGGAATCCGGTGAGTTCTTGCTTCACACTGAAATGGGCACGCTTGAACTTTCTCCTCATTTCATTGGTGTCATTCCCAGAGGAGTAAAATTCAATATTGAGCTCAACTCGCCCAACGCCCGCGGTTACGTTTGCGAAAATTTCGGCAGACCATTTCAACTCCCAGAACTCGGTCCCATCGGCGCCAATGGACTTGCCTCTCCGCGGGATTTCGAAATTCCAACTGCACGCTTTGAAGACGAGGATGGAGACTTCGAACTCCTCGCTCGCTATCAAGGTTCGCTTTGGAAATCAAAATTAAAACACTCTCCACTCGACACGGTCGCATGGCATGGCAATTATGCGCCTTACCGCTATGATCTCAGAAAATTCAATACCATGAACACCGTTACCTTTGATCATCCGGATCCTTCTATTTTTACCGTGCTCACGTCACCGAGTGCCCTTGCAGGAACCGCAAATATTGACTTTGCAATTTTTCCTCCCCGCTGGATGGTAGCCGAACACACTTTCAGACCACCCTATTTTCATCGTAACTTTATGAACGAGTTTATGGGCCTTATTTATGGTCAATACGATGCAAAAGAAGAAGGCTTTAAGCCAGGCGGCGCCAGCATTCATAACTGCATGACAGGTCACGGACCCGATTTAGAAGGATTCACTAAAGGAAGCGCGCAGGAATTAAAACCAGAAAAATATCAAAATACCATGGCGTTTATGTTTGAAAGTCACTATCCTTTCTGGCCCACTGAACAGGTGATGAAGAATGAAGCTTTGCTCGAAGAGAAATACTTTGAGTGCTGGCAGAAACTACCCAAACTATTTAAAGCTCCATGAGCATGAACCGTGAGGCGCGAGCTCAATATCTAATTAAAAAACTAGGTACACTCTACCCGAATCCTGAGCCACCGCTTTTACATGATGATCCTTTTACATTACTCGTCTCTGTATTGCTTTCTGCCCAGACTACAGATGCTCGCGTCAACATCGTTACTCCTGCACTCTTCAAAAAGGCGCATTCACCGCAAAAAATGGCAAAATTATCAGTAGAAGAAATTCTTTCATTTATTAAAACTTGCGGATTGGCTCCGACGAAGGCAAAAAACATAAAAAAACTGTCACAAATTCTGGTGGAAAAACATCATGGTAAAGTCCCGAAAAGTTTCGAAGCTTTGGAAGCACTTCCCGGAGTGGGACACAAAACGGCGAGCGTGGTGATGTCGCAAGCTTTTGGAGTTCCTTCATTTCCAGTCGACACCCACATTCACCGGCTGGCGAAGCGCTGGAAATTAACCCAAGGTAAAAACGTAAAGCAAACTGAAGAAGACTTGAAAAAAATATTCCCAGTGGAAACTTGGAATAAAATCCATCTTCAAATTATTTTTTATGGCCGCGAACACTGTAGTGCAAGGGGTTGTGATGGCACTCGGTGCATGATTTGTTCATACTTTAACCAACATTAATAATACCCCGACAGCACTTACTAGCTCATTCTAAAATCATTAAGGTTTTCCATGCCCTGTTATGGAGCAATGTTTTCTCCGTGTGCGAAAGTGATATCACCCTGATATCACTTTCGCACAAGACAAAAAACGCCTCTCCCGGTTGCGTGATGTTCGCAAATATTTGGCGGTATCACTACATCCAAGAGTTCCGGCGAAATGCAATCACTTGCAAAGCGGTATTTCAATTTGACTGAGTTCGGAACTTTGCTCACTGCTTTTAAGCACTACGTTGTCCACGCTATAGCTCAGGACATGAAAAGCAATACTTCCATTGTTTGAGTCAACCTGTGATCGCCACTCTCCTTTTAAAAAATGATTGATTCCTTTTTTAAATGAAGTCAGCAGAAAATAAAATTCAGTTCCCAACTTCACTTGCGCTTGATTCAAACAAAGAGGAATCTTGAGTTGAGACCTGAGGTTCCATTCTGATATCAGTGGCAACCATTTTTCTTGTGGTGATAACGCGGGCAATTCGACACTTGAAAAGGGAAGAAACTTCTTTAAGAAGCCTTCCGGCATAATACCATTGACGGGAGTCACCGCATCACATTTCCGCGGATTACCGAACTCAACCAAACAACGTAATTGGGTACCCAATGCCAATTGCCCGAAACTATCATCGAGCAAATATTTCTTCACTTCTGCAATCACGGTAGCGTCTTGCTTCACGGTAAGCACACCCTGCAAGATCGCGCCAACCTCTCCCTTGGTATTAAAGATGGGAGATCCGGAGTTCCCCAATTGAATTGCACAATCACCAAAGGTCATGACCGTCGCCCGATTACTATCAATTGCGGGGTAAAGGACCGTACTGAGACTCGCTTCACACTCAAGCTTAGTCTGAATGCCATTGTAAGTTTTCTTCCCCGATGAGTCTAAGTCTGAGGTCATTTGAACTCGGAATATTTTTGCTTTTTCCGCATCTTGAAAACCTTCCCGAGCAGTCGATACGGGGCTTCGATCCGTAACTTTAGCTGCAAGCTTAAGGATAGCGTAATCGACTGTTGATACTCCCGATTCAAAGGATCTTTTTTCAATTCGCTGCACATCTAAATTCTGACTATCCGTTCCTTCTCCGGCTTTTGCAAAATGTACAAATATTAAACCATTCCCTTCACTCGTATTTGAGCTGATACTTTTCAGACAATGGTCGTTGGTCATGACTTCATCTTCTGAAATCAGAAAACCGGTGCAGCGAACAATGCCTTCGTCAGAGACCACGGATACCAACGCTACCGCTGGTTCACATTCATCGTTAAAAGGGCAGTAGAGTCTCCCTTCTTTTGCAGCAATCACGCGATCATTCAGAGATGCAGGGGGTGCGCTTGGGACATTTCCTTTTATCGGATCACTGCCACCGTTTGTGGGGGGGCTATTTGGTGAATTCTGCGCGGGGATTGGATCCTTTTGAATAGGATGATAGGCGCTCGCCGGGGACTCACTTTTCGAAGTGCCACAGGCATTCAAGAGTACCAGCGAGAAAAATAATGTTAAAAAGACAGGTAAGACACTCTTCATGTTTAAACTCGTGAGGAGTCTTATCATGGCAGAGACTTGATTTAAAGAATAAACTAATCTAGTTTAATAAATAATAATCTATGTAATAACAATATGTTAGACAGATTCGTCTGTCTCTTTTGGAGCCAGAACTTGCCGGACGTTGGCCGGACCCAAGTTACGAATGCTTTGAAGGGTTTTTACTTTAGGCTGATAACCGAAGGCCAAACGAAACGCGTCATCATTCACTACCGTAGGATATTTGAAATAATCCATGAGGTAAGGCGGAAAACCAATGTGACTCAGTTCGGATAACAAACGCACAAAGCTGACCGAGATCATCGGCGGAATCGGAACTGCAATGGCCTGTGCATGTTTAATCGCATGCGAATACGCAATCAAGCCCTCCCCCGCTACATTAAAAATACCCGCGATTTCATTTTCAAGAGAAAGGATCAGCGCGCGCGCAATGTCTTTCTCATCAATGAATTGCATCAGAGGATCAAAACCAAATACTTTTGGGCAAACCCCCGAGCGAAGCAATGTACAGATCGTGTTGCGAATATGCTTTCCAATAATATTCACGGGCCTCAGAATGGTGGTACGTACTTCACGATGCTTCCACATAAAAGTCGTAGCGGCGTGGTCTAGTTCCACTGCATCCGCAAGCTCAGGAAAACTTTGCGATGCCCGGAGCGGTGAAGATTCAGTAAGCTGCAATGAGTTCAAGCGGTGAGCGCCATAGACGTGATAAGTACTGAGTACAATCAAATTCTTCACCTGATAGTTTTTGCATAGCTCTAATAATTTTTGCGTACCAATGACATTCATTTGAAAACGATATTGAGGTGAATACTTCTGACTCTCACGAATTCGCCCGAGATGCATGACCGCATCAAACTTAAATCGACTGAACACTTCATCGAGTTTACGGCTATGATAATCCGCTACGATGAATTCTCCAGGAAAGTGAGTAGATTTAGGTGCAGGCCTTGGATCAATACCCACCAATTCATCTTTGGGTGAAAGTGCACTCGCAACGAGTCTCGCAATGGCCCCGGAAGCACCAGTGATTAAAATCCTCACTTCGCCACCCCCGAGAAAACATGTTCTCCACGAATCTCTAATCCTGTATTAATCTCTTTTTGAAGAGCATCTTTTACTTTTTGAACCTTTTCTCGAATCAAGTCTTCCGATTCATTCACATCACCCTCGAAATAAATAGGCTCACCAAAACGAACGGTAACTTTAGAAGGCAACGGAACTAACCCCAGTGGACCGAGAAGGGGGAAGAAAGGCGTAATTGGAAAATATGGCGCTCCTAGTAACTTAGCCAAGGCTTCGAAATTATAAACACTGGGATAAGTCTCCTCAGTGCCAATAATCGCGACTGGAATAATCGGTGCTTTCGTCTCTAGCGCCAAGCGCATGAAGCCCGTTCCAAAACGCTGCAATTGATACCGCTCTTTAAAAAGTTTACCTGAACCACGCACGCCTTCCGGAAAGACCAGCACTGATTGATCATGTTCAAGCAGTTCGCGACAATTATTGGGATCACCAATCATGGCTCCAATCCTAGTAAAAAGTGTGCTCACAAACGGTACCGTTGGAACCCAACGCTCTACCATTGCTCTCGCCATACGAGGGGGTTCGGATTCTAGAAACAGCGCAAGGCCTGCCATCATTGCATCGAGTGGGATTTGTCCACCATGGTTGCCAATGAACAATGCACGACCCGGCTTTAGTTTTTCCAAACCGCAGGCCTCCACCCGAAAATATTTCTTATAGAGTAAGTACAAAATAGGCGCTAACTTGCGAAGGGTTTCAGGGTGAAAGCCCCAGCGATCAAAGCCCGCAGAATTTAATTGAACATCCAAACGAGCCAAGCGCTCGTCGAGGCCCGGTACTTCAATCATTTCAAAATGCTCTATCTTGTTCAAAACCGATTTTATTTTCTCAAAATCAGTTTCCATCAGGAGACGTTTCAACATGCTTGCCCTATCGGACTATTTCATATTAAAATTGATTTTTAGTGCAATAGTGGATTGAACATCAGGGTTGAGCGTCAGTTGTCGTAACGCTTCCAGCTCAATTTCATTAATTTCTATGAATGACGGGATGCCTTACCCCGTGCGTGCGATTGCTACTTTTTCGTGCATGATCGTACCAAACTGCAAGAACGGCTGCCCTGAGGCTTGCACGAACAACGTCTTTGTTTTCAAGATTAGCTTTAAAATAAATCCCGATATCTACGCGGCGATCTGCTGGGCAGTTTGGGTTTCCTTGACAACTGGAAGTAGCCACCGGCCCTGCTCCCGAAGCTTGCGGAGTGATTCCAGATTGAGCGATCAATGTCGCCACCGCGTTTGCGCGCCCTTCAGAAAGAGCCTGATTGCTGGGTGATTTCGGATTCTTGACCGGTTGCTGATCGGCCTGCCCTAGGATGCGCACGTGATCAATCTGTGCACTAAATGATTTCATAATTTTTGCAATTCTCTCCAAACGTCTTTTTTGAGATGCAATAGTAAGGTTCATTTCGCCTGAATTAAAGGTGAGCGACGGCTTATCCAACTCAAGAACGAAATCAGATTCTTTCAAAGGATGGTTAATAGAGTTCGCTTCAATTTTTCCGGTAAGGGTAAAACCCAAAGCTTTAGCTAATGCCGCTTCATGGTCAGCGGTCAATTTTATCGCAGGATTCACCATCGGAGCAACTGAACCCACGATCGGTGTAATTACTGGAGCTGGTTTTTCTTCAACCCGTTTTTCTTCAGCTGGTTTTTCATCAGGCTGTTTCACGGCAGCGCCGGAATCTGTTCCAGTTCCTGATGTTGAATCAGTTTGCTTCGTCATTGGAGTGCTCACACTGCTAGCAGAAGTAAAGCTCGGTAGCTGTTTGTCCAAATCTTGATTGGTAAGGGTGGTCGGATAATCTGCCCATTGTGCTGGCTTTTGATCATTGTAATCAAAATCGATTTGCAATGAACCACTATCTGCATAAACATTATTGCCCATTACAAAACGAAACTTGCGATAATTAGGATCGCCGTAAGCAGTTGAATGCGCCATCAGCCAATCAATCACGTCACCTGCTTCTTGAGCGGAAAGTTCAGTTACCGCTTTTCCCTGACCGGTCGTAATTTCAAAAAGATCGCGAAGGTCAAATTCAATTGGATCTTGATCAAGACCGATGAGCGTACTTCCATCATCTAATTTTGCTACGGTTTTCCTCAGTGGCGTTTTTGAAAAAACAGTATTGACTGGATCTAAACTTGCCCAAAAATTAGGATTTAAATTGTCTTTATCCGGCGAGGTCTGCGCTTTATCGCCTGAGCAAACTTTTCCGTCCATAATGCAAAGAACTTGTTTTGATAAATCAGAATAAGTTTCGCTTGGAGCATTGTAACGACGAAGGCCTGAAAGAACGAGTTTAAGCTTTCTTACGCCCTTCACCCATTTTTTATCCGGAATTTGCATGACTGCGCGAAAGACGACGTTTGAACTCTGTACAAATTCTAAGGTATTAGCCGCGTTGCTTGGATCCTTCATGCTGATCGCAGGGAAGCCAATTGCCCGAACCCCTGCATCGGTGTTGTCTTTATTCAGAAACGGTAAATCTTTTAGATCATTTGAATCAAACACTGACCAGCGATCGAGATTTCCATCTACGGAAGGGTCATTGTTATTCACGTTTACATTAATATTGGTTGAAGTATCGGTACCGGAACCGTTCCCCCGTGCTGCAAGGTCTTTTGCTGCCGCAGTTTTCTGTGCAAGTTTACCCGCTACTCGTACACTCATGTTTTTTCCACAAGCGGCAAGACTGACGAGTACCATTACTCCCAGGATCAAATTTTTTTCGGTTTTATGTGAATTCATCATTTTATACTTCCTGACTTACGCCAAATTTTGACTGATAGTAGCAAATAATACTTGATAAATCAAGTCAATTTTTGAAAAAAGTATATGAACTCTCAATTTGCGAATTACTTCATAAAAACAGGAAGATTCAGTTAAACGGAAAAAGTTGAAGGACGACTACTACTTCTTAGAAGCTATTTTTATCCCAATCAAGAGCCCAAGAACTCCGCCCACCGCGACAGAATAGGCTTGAGCCATTTGCATTTTCTCCAGTGCCCAGCGGATTGAACTCGTGCAGGTCACGCCCATCGGCATTGGTGGTTCCGCATACCACGCAATCACTCGAGGCATATAAATAGAGACGAGCCCGAGCCCCAAAAGTGCTCCCGCAAAAAGCAAAGTGAGAGCAGTTTTCACTCGAGACTTTTTTTCTAATGGAATGGGAGAGCTTTGTGTTAAATTTTCAGGAGTACTCATCTGCCTTTTTTACCGTGACTGAGCATAAAAAACCAATTAAAAAAATATGACAAAAATAATCCACTCCAAAGACTCGCTTCAAAATCTGCACATCGAAGATCAATTTTACTCTGGTGCCCACACGTTGCGAGACACCTTTACTACCCGTTTTGAAAACCCACTCCACGCCACTTCTGATCGTTTTTGTTGGGATTATTGGAGAGTTCCTGATCAGTACCGCTTACTCAGAACCCCTGCAGAATCATTTTTTGGAACCAAACCTTTTAAGCCATTTTTAGAACATTTACTCAATTGGGGACGATCGAACTTAGGTTGCCAAATGATTTCTCACCCTTGGTTGAGCGCCTACATCGATGGCTGCTATCAATCACTGCATTCTGACGTACCTCATGGCCCGTGGAGCTTTGTCTATTCACTCACTCCCTGGAATACGCGTAAGTTTACAGGTGGTGAAACCGTCATCGCAAAGCCAAAATTACTACGATATTTTCAAGAAGTGACTCATCACCAATCAGATGAGCACGCGCAACTCTTTCAAAAGGTTGAGCCCAAATTCAATCGTCTCACTGTTTTTGATCCTCGTTATCCGCATGGAGTGCAATCAGTAAAAGGAGAAGAAGACCTACTCGCGTCCCGACTCGTGATTCACGGATGGTTTACCGAACCTCGCCCAATGCTAGAAGGAACGCTTCCCTTTAAAAAGATAATGAAGCCACTCGACTTGCTCGCGCTCTCCATCATTCACTTGATAGAGCCTTTAAAATACTCGGGCTTGCTCAGTATTCGCTTCCACATTTTGGGGAGCGGAAAAATTGGATCTGCTCAGGTCTTGTGCGCTCACTTGATTAATCCCATGGGCGAGACACTTCACAAAACCGCACTCAACAAAATGCTGCTCCAAGCACTTATGAATAACGAAATCATTTTTCCAAAATCCAATGGGCCAACAACCCTCACCCTTCCCATTGAGTTTAAAAAATGACTGCAAGGCTCTACCCCATTATTTTATTAGCATTCTCCAATCTCTTCATGACCTTTGCTTGGTATGGACACCTCAAGACTTTAAAAGACAAATCCGTATTCATTGCGATCTTCGTGAGTTGGGGAATCGCTTTTTTCGAGTACTCCCTCCAAGTTCCAGCCAACCGCTTGGGTTCCCAAATTTACTCACTGTCACAACTGAAGATGATCCAAGAAATCATCACCATGAGTGTTTTTGCAGGGTTTTCTATTTACTATATGAACACTCCCATTACCAAAAACTACCTCTACGCTTCTATATGCATGCTTGGCGCCGCCTACTTTATATTTAAGGACTAATTCCCCGAGCAATATTGACAACTAACAGGGCGCGGTGTATTTCCGCCGCAGTCTATGACGCGCTATTTTGGTCCCATAATCATACTACTGATCTTACTTCAGGGCTGTGCCAAGAAGCGCGAGCAAACCTTTGTGCAAGGTCAGGGTACGAATCTCGATCTCATTCAAAATTGGAACGATAAAAGTTTCGATCTCGATACCGGTAATGTGATTGCGCCATCCGCAACTTCAACGGCCGAAGGAGAGGTGAAAATATCTCCGAATGCAGAAAGCATGAATCATTACGACCTAGTAGAGATCATTGCGCCGGATTCAAAATACAAAAGCTTACTCGGAAATCCACCCTTTAGGGGGAAGCCGAATACTCACGGCGTCTACCAAATTAAAATCAAGGTAACGCAAAACTATTTAAAGTTCTATAAGGTGGCCCTACCCCAAGATCTACCCTTTGATGAGCGCTTTTATACTGAAGAAAACTTGAGTGATGGACGAATTGCAATCCCGGTTCTTGGCTACAAAATTAAAAGTTTTTATCGCGTAGAAAATCAGCTCACCCCTGACGACCAAGAATCACATCGACTCATGGAAATTGAAGAACCAAACATGGCTCTTGCGAGCCACGTAAAAATCGATTGGTCTGCGCGCGAACTCTTTCAAGCCACGACAAAAGTGAACTTATTACCAGCGCAGCTCTTCCTGAGTCAAAATCTCGTCCCCCATGAATGGTACTATTCAGAAACCATTACTGAAAAAACACTCACGGATACGAAAACAATCGTAGGCGAAAGCTCCTACCGTGATGAATCGTCTCTTCTCAGTCCGGCATCAAAAGTAATGGTCGTTCCTCGCGAAAACGAACTGAGAATCGTCAACGTCGCTCGAGATGAACGCCTGGGTAAGGACCAAATCAAAGCCGGAGCCGATATCAATTCTGAGGCAGCGCTCATCATACCAGTTGAATGGGTAGATTATCGAACCAAGGCTCAAGGAACTGGCCTCGGCATGAATGATGAATTAGCCCAGGATCGAAAATGGAATCAAAGAAAATTCTTCCTGACCGATTTCTCTAGCCTTCAATCGGCTGCGGTGTCGAGTGGCATTACTCGCTTACTCGATGTAGAAGTCGATCGAAATTATTTTAGTTTTACCGTTCTGAATCTTGTGGGGAATAAAGGTAAAACCATTCACTATTCTTTTCTCAGAACCGATCAAGATCGCGTTCCATACACCCCGAAGCAAAGCAATAAAAGTGACCAAAAACTTTTTGGGTATTTTACCACTCAAAAGCCATATATTTCCAATTGGGAATATTACACCGAAGAGGATTTTAGTCGCAGACTCATGTTGAGCAGAATGAATCCTGCGATCAAAGAAGTGACTTTTCATCTCTCTACTGACTCTCCCGTTTGGCTAGATGACGTTGCAGAGAAAGCCGTGCTCGCTTGGGATAAAGCCTTTGACGAAGCATTGAAAGCCAGCGCCCAAAAAATAAGAATCAGATTCTCACGCGACCGAGTAAAACTCGGAGATCTCCGCTATCATATTATTCACTTAGTAGACACACTGAATGAAGATGGACTTCTCGGTTTTGGTCCCTCCATCACCGACCCCGATACGGGCGAAATCATTTCTGCAACTACCAATGTCTATGTGAACTCTATACAATCAATCGCTGCGAGCAGTATCCGCTCATACGTCATTGCGCGGTTAGAAAAACGAGCGGGCAACACGAGTGGCGCCATGCTCGATACTCAAATCGCGCAAGAACTGGCAAAAAATAAAGCACTAACCGATGCCGTACTCAATGATCAAAGAACGATGGATAACGTAAAGGCCGACTTGAATCGTTTTAAAACAGGTCAATGCATCGAAGCCGAAAACGAAGCTCAAAGCACAAGCGACCGTGATATTGAAAAATTCTGTCCTGAGGTTGCAACTATCGTCACTCAAAACATGAATCCAAACCCATCAAGAATCAACTGGCAAGGAGTCTGGGATCAATCAAAAACAGCGATCAACAATTGTTCTAAAACAATTACCAAAGAGAAACTACTTTCCACACTTATTCACGAACTCGGTCATAATTTCGGGCTAAGGCATAATTTTTACGGATCCTATGATAAAGCCAACTTTAAAAAAATGACCACCATATTCGGTGAGACCATTCTCGCGCAGAGTAGCTCTATCATGGAATATACAGCATGGGACGAGGACCGACTTACCGAAGCAGGGCCTTATGATATCGCTGCCATTCGTTTTGCTTATGGAAATCAAGTTGAACTGAAAGACGGGAGTATTCACACGCTTACCACTTCCGATCAAGACTTAAAGTCACTTCAATTGAAACCTTATCTTTATTGTACCGATGAAGAGGCGTTTTTGGGAT
The DNA here is from genome assembly GCA_903845155.1 of Oligoflexia bacterium. GTDB lineage: Bacteria > Bdellovibrionota > UBA1018 > UBA1018 > CAIMNF01 > CAIMNF01. The sequence continues at coordinate 1,212 of CAIMWN010000243.1, read as the reverse complement.
TGAACCCGCTATGTAGAATGAATGACTCGGGCACCAATCCAAAAGAAATCGTTGATTTTTACATTCGCAACTTCGAACGTCTCCGAGATGCTCAAAAATACCGAAGAGCAAAACAAAATATTACTTCAGCAGATGCCTACGCAAACTATGTAAACCAAAATACGTTCCTGCCCCTTCGCGCGCTTTATGATGAATGGCGATACAAATTAGGATTATTTGTAAAGAAGCAGAATCAGTACCTCACCGATTACAATGAAATCGATTTTGGTATTGTGCTAAAAGCCATGAGCAATGACCCAAAATTCGCACATGATTATCAGGATTTTTACGAAGCTTCTGTTAAAATTTACCAATTTTTCAATCAAATTGCCGACGGACTCAATCAATATTGCGTGATTGAAGACAAAGGAAAAAAGAAAGTCATAGAGTTTGAGCACTTAAGAGACCTTCTCCGTGACTACTCTCAAAACACGGTTTCTATCCATAATTGCTTGGATGCCGCCAACTTTTCTTCACTGTCAGATGTTTTAAAACTAGGAGCACCGAAAGTGCTGAGCGAACTCGGTTACCCGGTTCATTCTTATCGTTTTAACTTGCCTGAGAATCTAGAAGAGAATTTAATTCAGGATGTACTCGGGAATGAAGCCATTCGCGTTTACGCGGGCTTAATGATCAATGCCAGACTAAACACCCCTAAGAACATCCTGAATGAATTTAAACCGAACATGACCGATGAGCCACCCTACTCTGAAGAACAAAAGAGTAAACTTCTCGGACGCATCGTGAATGGGGTCAGCTTCGATCCATCAACAGGAATTAAAGGTCCGCAAATTTTCTTTACCCAGGAAAATGTCATCGTCAAAAATCATGCTAAACAGTTTCTTTATGGCCTTCCTGTGCCGGGCGCGCGAAATGGCACTATCAACCAGGTAGCGACACAGAGGAGGATAGATCCTTTTCGGGTTTATGTTCCAAAACCCGGGGAAAAGGCGAGCGATTTTACCTCAGTGCTGAGCCAGAACAACCGCCTCCTTTATGCTACACATGATGAAAGCGAAATTCTTTCTGATTCGTTGATTAGACGTTATAATAAAACCAACTTTGAACTCACTTTTTCATCTCCTCAATTTGTTCTCACCGTGACCCAACTCAAGAAAACCATTCCATCAGAAAGCCAAGTTGCTCAAGCACAACTGGAATCCCTTCTGGTAT
>CAIMWN010000242.1 GCA_903845155.1 Oligoflexia bacterium | reverse complement strand
GCCGCTACACCAAATATTTCAGGCAAAATTTATAAATATAGGTGGGTAAGACGATCTCTTCAAAAAAATCTTAAAATGAGGGTTTAACCTGTGATAAGGACACTATCTTTTTTGGCCTATTTGGTGGGGTTCGCTGACGGATTTCAAGCCATTAAGGTGCTGCCAGGTCTTTATTTTGATCACTTGGCAGTAAAGGGCAATTGGGATGGGTCCACGGGCTCGAGTCATCATAAAACGACGAATACTCGGGATAAAAGTCTTGATCAAAAAGTCTTCCCGAATTAATCCAAGTTTTCAGATTTTTGATAACTAGCGAGGTTTCAGTTTTTTGAGTTCTGACATAGGCATTTTTTGTTGGTGAAAATCATTCCGGCTTATCGTATGCAAAGTCATAGATCCTTTGATCCGATTGGAATACATTTACAAGTGAGTTTATTAGGGAGCTACTATTACTTAAATCGTTTGGGTTTTGGAGCACAAAAGAAACTCGCAGAAGTACTCAGCGGTGCAGAATCACAATTAAAACAATACACCGCCGTAAACCCCGCTTAAACTTTTCGGAGCAATTCATCGATCATCTCGGCCGCTTTTCTGAGCGGTTCTTCGGCATTGTGCACGTAAAGCCGTGAAGTGATAGCACTTGATGAATGGCCTAGCGCTCGACTTATCGTTTCGATTCCAACCCCTTTGCTATACATCAAAGTTGCTGCTGTGTGCCTAGCATCGTGTAGTCGCTTTGGAGGAATTCCACAAAGTTTTAGGCACTTCTGCCAAGACTTGTAATCGCTTTCTGGAGATCGAGGCCTCCCATGGAGCCCAGGGAAGACTAAGTCATTTTGTAGCCATTCGTTATCAGACTGCTGATTACTCTGGAGAAGCTCCCAATGATTTCGCAAGGCGATTACAGTTTGTTCGGTAAGGATTATTGTTCTTTCTGATTTTTCAGTTTTTAAGGGCACCTGTGTATACATATTATTAATTTTCTGAAATTGCTTACTTACTCTAAGCGTTCGATTTTCAAAATCGATATCCGACCACTCTAACCCGAGCGCTTCGCCTTGCCTTAGACCACAGAGAACTGCAATGTGTAATCTGGCCTCCATCCAGGTGCCCTTATACGTTGTTAAAAGTCGCCTTACCTCACTCTCAGTTAGTGGAGATATCTTTTTTTGACGATTTTGTGGATTCCGCACTCGTCTAATTGGATTAGCTGCAATTAATTCTTGGTCTTCAGCAGACTTGAGACAAATAGAAAGAAGCGCCCGAGCTTGCTGCTGGGATCTTGGACTCTGACCGGCTTCTTTCATCTGAAGAAGGAGCCAGGTTAATAATTTGGGAGTTAAATCTTTTAGATAATAGTCGCCGACTAAGGGATTAATATGATTAACTGCTAACCCTCGGTACCGTAGATAAGTAGAGTGTGCAATATTGTGTTGATGTTCGTTTTGAAGCCACTCAAGTAAAAATTCGTTCAGTTTAATTTTGTTTTTAGAAATCGGTACTGGTTGCACAAATGTGGGAAGCAATAGGGTGCGCTCTTTTGCAATACGTCTAGATTCCTGAGCGGTTTTAGCAGTGGCTGTTACAACATGTCCATTGTGCCTAATTACAGTTTTGTAAGATCCACCAATTTTGTAGGTGTGTCCGTGTCCGTTAGCTTTTCTAGTTCCCATTTTTTGCTCCCTCGTTATTGCACGGCATTTGCCGTGACTAGAAGCAACTAATTGACTATTTACGCTTTAGAAATGCATACCAAATGCATTCCAGCTGAGTTCAGCCCATTCGGTTATCTGGTCCAAAACTGCTAATCTGCGCTCAAGCGCTAGCAACTAGCGCAGTGGGGCCTATAGCTCAGTCGGTAGAGCAACGGACTTTTAATCCGTGGATCGCCGGTTCGAGCCCGTCTGGACCCACTTAGCTTATTCTGCACATTCCTAATTCTGCTTAATTCCCGACTGCATCAGAGCATTCCTAAGTTGAGAGGTAT
>CAIMWN010000241.1 GCA_903845155.1 Oligoflexia bacterium | reverse complement strand
TCACCATTGGCTATGCTCAATTCGATAACTGCCGCTTAAGTAATACTGCAACGTACGGTTGTTCCATGAGTCCGGTTTGGCAAAATGACATCGTTCCTGCCAATGTGACCATTCAAACTGACCGCACTTATATGGAATAAGTTTGATCCATTATTCCGCATCTAAATCGGGAATGGCCGTGAATGCGATACGATTAGGTGCTGCTTCTTTCGCATCCGAAACGCCACCAAAATAGAGCGAACCCTTTCCAAAACGAGCATTGATTTCATCTAACTTTTGAGAAACCTTCAGTCCCTTTTCGTTTTCGAAGAACGAAAGATTGTGCTCTTGCTCGGGCACCAAATCAGTGAGCCAAATACTTACCTTAATGGGACGATCAAGCAGCCCGCCTTGCTCATCTCTCTTAGGTAGTTCACTCCAAAGTTTTTGAAGCGCATCCAGAAATGAGAAATTATCTTGGGTCTCCATCATCTTCATTCCATTTTCAAAACTATAATCACCCACAAAAAGCACATGCACACTCAATGACCGACACCAAAGCTTGGCCTTTCTCAGGCGATAGGCCGCTTTATGCATTAGTTTTTGCGCAATAATGGATGCACCTTCTCTCGTCCTGAACTCTGGCGGGAGCACATGCGAATGGCTAATGGATTTATTTTCGCCGTGAGACTGATCGGTGTCGATTCCTCGAATCCATTGATAGAAATGTTCACCCTGAATGCTACCCCAAACCTGCCTCATCGCCTCTTTGCTGAGTGAACATAAAATCTCAGAGTTATAAACGCCGGCTTGTCTCAACCGTTTTTCAATTTGTTCGCCTATCCCTGTAAAATCCCTGAGCGGAAGCGAGTGCAAACGCGCAGGCAGTTCATGCTGAAAAATGGCCGTCAATCCATCGGGCTTCTTCATGTCGGCTGCAATCTTTGCAAGGTAGCGATTAGGAGCCAGTCCAATGGAACAAGTCAACACCTCGCCAACCTTCTTCCTCAACGTTTTTTTAATCAGTTCGGCAATTTCTGTGGCTCGTTCTAGAGTTCTCTCTGACCCTCGAAGCTCACAAATCATTTCATCGACCGACATTACCGAGGTAATTGGAATACAACTTTCGACTGCTTCAATGATTTTATGGTGATATTCAATATAAAGATCGTGATTGGCTTCGATAAATTGAATTCCGGGGCACATTTTTCTGGCGTCTCGAACCAAAGTCCCCGTTTTAACACCGAAAGCCTTTGCTTGATAGCTTGCGGCAATTGCACACGTGTTGTCGGTAAGCATGGGTACGACCGCAACCGGCTTTCCACGGAGGCGAGGATTAAATTGCTGTTCGACCGAAGCAAAATAAGAGTTTAAATCTAAAAAAAGCCATTTGAGAGCGGTCTCCATTGTGTGTTACCTTAACACCATGGGACTCAATATGAATAAAAATATCCTCATCACGCTTTTCCTCTGCATTTTATCTCAAGAAATTCTTCTTCCAACTGCAAAGGCACAATCGACCGGAACCACAACACCTTCCGCAGGTGCTCAAAAAATTGATATTAATAAGGTTCAACAAAAATACTTGGTCAATGCAGGAAACGAAGTTCAGGTGGTCCAAAACAGAACTTATACGAAAGCGCATAAATTTGAACTCGGCCTTCTCGGCGGTTTCGTGAGTGCGGATCCATTTTTGAATATTTATTCTTATGGTGGTTTTTTGGGGTATCACTTTTCAGAATATGTTGGAATTCGGGCTCTGTACTGGAAGGACAACGCAAGTAAAACGGCATCCTGGTCAAAATCAGGCCTTCAAAGCGGCCAATACATTAATACTAATGCCCCAACTTCGCTGATGGGTGCAGAAATTAAGTACACCCCCATTTACGGGAAAGTAAGTATTTCGGGTTCAAGCATTGTCTATTATGACTTAAGTCTTTTTGCTGGTGCAGGAGTTCGGAAAACTCAATCGGGTTCATCCATGACGCCCCTTTTCGGCATTGGACAACAGTTCTATTTTTCAAAACACTTTTCCTTCGGAGTTGATTATCGATTGATGAAGTATTCAGAAAACATAATCGATCAACAAGCGAGTTCGGCTACCCTAGGGCAAGTGGTAGACAAGCGTAGCGATTTTTCATCTATCCTCTTTTTTAGTTTAAGTTGCTTGATTTAAATTGAATCAAGGATTCACGTATTCAACCACTGCAGATAAGCCATTTTGAGTGATGGGAAAAATGAGTCGATCTGGATTACTTCCGTTGGCTGGATCATAAATCATTGATGCCCCTCCAGCGCAAGAAATCAGCTGATGATTATTACTGTCTATAGGCCATGGCAAGGCGGTTGCGGGGTATTTTGCGGCACTTGAATTATATCCGGCCGCACCTACCGTAGATTTGTACACTCTGCCATCACCCGCGCAAAAATATACAGTCCCTTGAGGAGCTCCTGTGGTAGCACTTGAGTTTGAGACATAATTAAAGGAATAAATATTTTGCGACAAGTAATAGCTCGCAACCGGAGTCCCCGGCTTAAAGGAAATTAATCGACCACTTCCTCCAGATACCAACCAACGTGAGCCAACAGAATCGTAATGCTCCATCGTATAGGCACCAGAGTTAAGATAGGGCACGATACATGTGCTAGGGTCTGTCACCGTTCCATCCACTGCAGTATCGTTGCAAAAATTTCCACCCACATCTGGCCCTGTAATTCCTGCCACTGCTTTTTGAATGAAACTACTCAGACTATAGGACTTTAATAGTGAGTCGATCCAAGGATTGGCGTAAGTGCTCTCAATGAAGAGTGCGCCAGCGGTTGGATCCATTCCGATCATCATTCCAGAGCTATTTCCTGTGGAAACACTGGATAATGTTACGCCATCGCCTGTTTCATACGGAGTGAGTGAACCTGACTTTGTACCACCTAGCATTTCCCATTTTCCAGTGCTGCGATTCAAGCGAAACGGGCCTTCGACTAAATCGTCGGTATCCGTTAACCCAGCCACAGAAGGAATAGCGAGCATCGTATAAATGTTAACCGGCGAATTGGCGGCTACTGATCCGAGCGTCACGCCACCTGAAACTCCGGTTCTGGTTCCCGCAATCGTATTAATAGTTCCTCCTTGTGTAAATTCGCGAATGAGAGCTTCCCCAGTATCGGCGACTATAATTTTCCGACTTAAAGCAGTGATATCTACATAAGGAATCGTATTGAAACGTGCGGTGATGGCGAGCTGTCCATCGCCCGCTGACTTACTTTGACCAAAAACTGTTTGCACCAAACCTGCGCTATCAATTGTTCTGATTTGTCCTGCATCTACAAAGTAAATTTCATTGTCTAAGGTCACATAGGCATCAATCAAATGAGTGCTGCATGCAGTGGCAAGAGTGCCATCATTACAATGACCGGTTCCATTACCTAATACTTTATTCCATTGATTTGCATTGGGGTCGTATTTATAGAGCATTCCGTAATCAACTGCATAGAGATCGCCGTTTCGGGCATTAAACCTAGACGTCGTGAGGAGGTCATCACCGTTCACTAGCTTTGCCATGAACGGCCCAGCAACCGCAGGAACTTCACTGCTAATATCCGCTCCTAAATTTGAACCAGGCGATAAATCAAAAGCGATAGAATCTGTTAAACAGACGCCTCCACCATTTCCAAATATTCCCACACTCGCATTTAACTGTTTGGGTAGGGAGTAATCGGACTTGGTAGAATCAGTATTGAAAAGAATGGAGTAACCTTGAATGAAATCTTCCTGATTGGCAGCAACGGTACAAGAACTAGTACCGCCTGAAGTGTTTGGATAAGAAACCAGAGTCGGAGTGGAATAAATGGTGCTGACATTACGAGTAGGCATATTTAAAGATCCTTGACCTGAAAACACCACTGTACTGACGGTTGCCGCCGCTCCCCAGCTTCCTTGATTTGCATGATAAATATTTACTTTAGCAGTAGGCTCTCGCTCACTATACGCGGCACTGAACTCAAAGAACAAATCCCCATTGGGTAACGGCTGGAACATGAGCGGTAATCCCGCAAATGGTAAAATCGCTGAGGCTGCAGGTACTGCTTGAGCTGCAGTGAGCGCTGTATTTCCTCCGCCAATCAGCGTACTAATAATGTGAGTCGCCAAATTTACCTTAAAAATTTTATTGCCTGCTTCGACGAGAAGATTTTCATTATAATCAAGCGCAATTGCGTTGGGATAATAAAGTGTCGCCTGTGAAACATCTGTTCCATCTGTCACGCTTTGAGTTCCCCCTGCTTTTAAAAATACATTCACTGCACCTGTAACTGAATCTATTTTTAAAATGCCTCGAGTATCTCTAAAATAAACACTTCCATCACTAGCGACCACTAAACTATAATAAGAAGTGGGATTGAATACTGCGGCTTCACCACTCCCTCCCGCACCCAGATCGGTGTTTCCCGCAAGCCAATGCAGCCCACCCGTATTCAGTGCAGCCGAGGAGGCCGATGCTACTAAATCATAGTGATTCGTGGCAGTGATTCTAATTTGCACATAACTGCTACTCGGAGAGTTGAAAGTATAACAACCTGTCTCCACGGTGCTTGCGGCTGCAGTGTAACCGACCGTACATCCGCCATTGGAACCATTGCTGAGACCTGTTGCGATACTCGTATAATTCACATTGTCGGTCGTATACGAAAGTGAAACATCTTTAAGGGTAGCATTGGAATTGGCATCGACGATATTCCACTTGATAAAAATAGGAGTACCACTTGGGATGGCCATCTCAGTGGATTGAATCGGAAAAGAAGGTTGGTCTTTATTCGAGACTATGATGTTATTGATTTGAGGCGCTGTAGCGGGATTGTACGAGATGATTGCTGTATCAGTTCCGATACCTCCACTCCCCGAGTATCCAAGCGCGGAGAGATTCCCCACTGAGTCCTTGAACCAAATAAAAACTTTATAGGTTCCACCTAAAATTCCGATTGAATAGCCTATATCAAGTGCAATATTTTGAGATGCAGTCACTTTTTGTGCGCTGGAACCATAGGTATTAATATTACTCAGCGATTTAAAGCAGAGATCGCCCACGCTGGGCGCTACCGGAGCGGAAGCATTGATCGACGTTTTTTTAATGCAAATATCGGTTACATTGAAATAAGCATCAGTTACGTTGAGCGATAATTCCAAATTACGATTTGAAATGTTTGCAGGTGATGAAGTGGCGGTTACTTGATTGATCTGTAAAGAATTTGCAGTAATGATTGGTCCCTGAGTGCTTCGGGTCCATGTGAAATAAACAGTAGAAGAGTTCCCTAGCTGATCACTTTGCCTCAATGTGTAACTAAAAATATAGCTCAAAGAACTTTCATTGATCGTCAGGCTCCAACGCCCAGCCACGCAAGCGGGTGCTTGAACGGTATTGTAATGAGCGATAACTTCAGATGGCGTACTTGGAATAATCCCACCGAAATACTGGATAGGGAAAGAGTCGGTACAATTGCCGCTGAACGTAACAGAATTTAAATTATTAACAAAAGAGTTCACATCAACCGTCATTTGGGGCCCATGCAAAACTCTAAATGAATTTGAAATTTGCGGCTGACTGACTAGTCCTCGACTATCGGTAACTGTAATTCTAATTTTCGCGACTGGGTTCATGACATAAGTGCTTGGCGTCGTCCATAGATAGGAGGGGGTTTCTGATTTTATGTTCGCAATCGGAATGAAGGTCAAACCATCCGAAGCATATTCCATGACGAAACTTGCCATTGTTTTACCGTCGGCAATTTGAGTGGCAAATTTAACTTGAACTTGGGTACTGGCAGCCACGTCGGGCATATTGGAAAGACTGACGACCGGAGCCGGCAAACTAGTAGTGGAGACTGTACCCGAAGTACATCCCACCAGTAGCACGACCATCAGCATTGCTTTTTGGATCCCCCGAAACATATTAAAACCCCTATTGACAGAATATCAATACCTGACTAAGTTAGTCAATAAGAGCTTGTTTTCATTGGGTTTCTATAGAAAAACTTAAGAATTAGGTTCGCTTGAGTTACCAAAACCATTAAATATCAACACTAATGTCGACACTGATCCTTTACTGGAACCCTGAAATTTCCCATTTCATCCGCCCACACTTCTTCACTCTCGAGGTGAATCGTCACCTTTTTACCCCAATTCCAAACTGCCTTCGGGGTTTTTCCATCGCTAGCTGTTTCTTTTTCATCAGCTGAAATTGATTTGGAGTGTGCGGTTTGGGAAATTCGGTTTGAGAGGGCAAGCAGAATATCGACTTCCATTAAACCTGCATTTTGTGTGGCTAGGTCGAGTTGTTTTTTTAAGGTCTCACTTTTTTGATTTAACATGGAACGCAATGCAGTCACATTCCTCGCTTCGATCTCCTCTAAGCTTTTTTGAAGGGTTTGTAGATCTGCTTTTACTAAATTTACAATCACTGGGGTAAGGTCATGATCTCCCGAAGCTCTCGTCATTTCTTCACGGTTTTTTTGAATCAAAGCACGTTCATCCACCAGCATATTGTTTTCTTCAAGCAAGGAAGACACTAAAGCACTTTTAAGCCATTCAGAAATAATTTTAGCAGGCACGAGCTTAGCCTTGCCGAGCAAAGTTGCCATGAGATCAGCATATCGATCACTTGTCGACTTAGAAAGGTAGGCGGCCTCCAGGCGGTACTTAACCCGATAGTAATCCAACTGAGACTTCGCTTCTTCAAATTGACAATGATCTAAAAAAACCATCGCAGGGATGAGACTTGTTTGAGGAGCAAAATAATTCTTAAGTCCAGCAGTACGAAGGGAGAGAGATTGCCCGTTGCTTGCATTGAAGTTCCTTAACTGAAAGAAAGTCCAAGCCATGAGTTCGATATTTTCTGGAAGGCTTGGATATTGCTTAGCGATGAGTCGAGACTGAGCAAGAGAGTCTTGGTATTTTCCAGCAATGTAGTATTCACGTGCCAGAGTCAACGACAGTAACTCCAAGTAAGGCTTAACTATTGGATCGGCGCTGAATTCTGGTGGCACATTGAGCGCCGACTTTAATTGCTGAATTGTTTTTTCATCTGCCGATACCGTTGCTTGTTTGAGCGCCAATATCCATTTCACAGCATTTTGATCGCTTGCGTTTGCCATCATTTCTTTCGGCAACTGTGCACTATCGATATCGGCCCTGAGCATCAGAAGTGTGAAATAGTTTCTATACGTATGGGGATCGTCTTTCCAATGTGATGAAAGGAATGGAATCGCAGCGGGCGACAATTTAAAAGTGGCATAATCCGTTTGCATTTTCATTAAACACTGAACTGCTGCAACCCTCAATACTTTTGACGACACTTCTGGAGTGAGAATTATTTTTTGAAATCGATCAAATGCCAGATGGATCAATCCCTCTTGGTAATACGCTCGGCCCGCCAAATAATCAGAGGCCCCGGACCAGCCTTGATTTTTAAGCGATCGTTGATACGGCAGGAGCAAGTCTTTTAGATTTGAACTGGAGAACTTAACCCCTTTATCAATCCATTCAGGAGGATGCTCCCCAGAAACGCTCCACTTCTCCTCTGCAGTGCATGCACCCTTCATCGTGAGAACGGCGTACGCATTTGTAGAAATAAAATGTGTTAATACGAGAATCAAAAGCATCTGCAGCACAGTCAAGATTGGACGCATTTTATTTGAATTAATTTCCGTTTCCTAAACTTTTAAATACGAGTGGATAGGAAAGAATTTGAACTTCTTGCCCATCTCTTGGTTTAGGAAATCCCCATGACGATAATCGCTTCAATAAACAATCAGCAAGGACGGTATCTTTTGCCCCCGCAGGATTACGTCCACCCACATCAGAGGATTGAATACTGGCTTTCTTTACAGCGCCATTCGGTGCAATATTAAATGCAAGCGATACGGTGCCCCTCAAATCTGGTTGATTTCCCATGGCATTTTCATAACACATTCTAATTTCAGCAACATGTTTTTGGAATACTGCCGTCACTTCTGCATGCGTGAGGGACGAGCCACTTCCTCCCCCTATTCCACCACCGGTACCGTTTCCAAACCGTGCAGCAACACCGCTACCTTGGCCAGAAACTTCGATGTTACCAGTGCCGCCTCCGTAAGCACCTTTTCCACCACCGGCACCTGAACCAAGAGGTCCACCCGTGTTCACTTTTACAAAATTTTGCGGATTTGCACCATTCACAACACCACCTGCAATGCCACCCGTTGCCTCCGAGCCATTCGATGCGGGCCCGCGACCCGATCCTGTATTAAAGATCCCTTTTCCTTTGCCCATTGCTTGTCCGTTGGCTGTATTCACGGCTCCGCCTGTGGCGGCTCCCAAAGGTGCATTATTTGCGGAGTTTTTATTAGCGAGTACACTTCCAAATGCATCTTGTAACATTTGTGAATGCCTGGCGAGAATTGCCGAATTTCCTGAATCGATGCTATTAGTTCCAGTGCCACCCTTGGGAGCATTGCCTGCACCGCTTCCTGGACTAGTCCCAGTACCTGCAGGACGAGCCGCAATTACTGTGGCCACTTTTGCATTTTGCTTTAACGTTGGTCGATAAACTGCTGAAGGTTTTTGGGAAGGGGCAGGAGACGTCGATATCGCTTCACTGGGAGCACTCATCTCAGCCACTCGTGCTGGTGCAACATTAACCGGAGTGCTTGGCACCATCGGTGCGACTTCTACTACAGCAGGAACAATCACTTCAGCCGGCTTTTTCTCTTGAATCGCTTTTGCTTCAATCATCGAGCGGTCAATTTTAATTTCTGTCGATTCAATCACTTGATTCTTTTCGGCGTTTTGTGCTGAAAGAGTCATCCATCCCACGAAAAGCATGGCAAAGACCACCGACATCGCCAGAAAAACTTTGAACAAGGTGTCCTGACTTGCTTCCGTCGGGTCAACCTCTTCATAATCGCTTCCCTCCAACACCACTGGCGCAGCAAAGAAACCAAACCTCCACCATCGATGGTCACTTCTAATTTCAACAGCACTCAACTCTCTCAACGTTATCCGGACTTCTTCGCTAAATTGCTTGCCACTGAATTTAAGAAATTCAGAAACGAGGGGTGTAAAAGTAAGATTGGTTCCATCGAATTCCACTGAAAAATACTCATTCTTCATCGAGTACGTAATTTTATCAAAATGGGTGAGTCGTTCGCCAGTCCCTTCATAGAGATAAAGGCCCAAGGCCGAGCTAGCAACAGCTCCTGTAGATTTCTGAGACCGATCCTCAAAGGCACCGGGAGTGGCATAGGGCCGAGTAATCATCACTTCATGAGTTGAATTTAACACCACAGAAAAGGGCTTTTGATTCGCTTGAATTTCGCTCATCGAAATAGTTTTGATGATCTGATCTGTTTGCAAATCTTTGAAATGCAAAGTTCCACCAGAATACTGAAGCAAAGTGCTAAAAGGCATTTTCAATTTCTTATCTTTGGCACTGTCCCAATATTGAATTTTTTCTTGTAATCCGTTTTTTGAGCGCATTTTCGTAATTAATAAGTATTGATGTGGTTCGAGTAAACGCATTACTGACCTCCTGAAGTATTAGATAATTTGAAGTGGGGCATCTCATTTACTGAATCACGAATTTTGGCACCAAAATCCATTTGCTTCGAATAAAGACTGCCGGAGTTCTGCTTGGTCCTCACTGCTGTGACTCCAGACATGCCATTGCCAACGCCCTCAACGACCGTACCTTCAAACTCCAATTGGCTCCCTGAATGTGGCGTGGGCGTTGAACCTGGATCCGCTAATGCGGTTACTGCAAAAATACAAAAGATAACTAAAGCGAGTGGAGTTTTTGAAATAAAAATCATGGCGACACCCCCTTTTTCTGCTCTGCCCCTGGTGCACGTGACGGAGTCTCCGTGGGCGCTGCGGCCATTGCTTTCGCGGGGACCCGCGCCGGCTGCTCGATTAACTGATATTGTGAATAGGCAGCATTCACATTAGCCTCACGAAAGAGTTGTTCACTCTCAGTATATCCACCGCTTAAGAATAAAATAATGGCCATTTGGATTTTTTCACCGGGCTCTTTGAACAATTCGTGTTTTTGGGCAAATTGAAGCATGTAAGTAAGTGTAGGAACATTTCTCTTTTGAACGGCCTCCGCTAGCGCCTTCTGATAAAGCGGACTAGGTTTTGAATATTGAATTGCACTCACTGCAGCTAAGAGATCAAGGGGCTGGGCTATTTTTTTAGCACTGAAACTGAGCGCAACTTCATTAAACTTCAATGCCTGTTTTTGAAATGGAAGTGAGTTTTGAAATAGCATCTGTTTGAACTGGGCCTTTTCGGCTTCCGCAAAACCTGGAGGGAGGGGAATGTTTGAAATATCCTGGTAAAAATCTTGGTATGCAAGCGCTAGACTCTTAAAATAAGAATATTGGACCGATATCCAGTCTATTTTTTTAATCGGCTCTGCCCATTTCTCTAAATCAGTGAGGAATTGGGCTCTTTTTTCAATCGCAGTTTTCTCGAGCTTAATCGGCGACAACTTACGAATCTCCGCTCTCCGCTGAACCATGGCTGTCTTCATTGCGGTTTCTAAATAGGGAATAAGCGCAGTTTTCTGAACAGAAGAAAGGAGAGGCCACACTTGATCCACTCCACTTAAATTTTGAATCTGAGCTTCAATTTTAGGGATCATTTGAATCATTTTACCAAAGTCGGTCCCGGGCGATTTTTGCACCCAGCTGAGTATGGATGGGTTTCCCTTTCTTAAAAGGTTTAACCATCTCGCATCGTCACTACAAACATTCAACAACTCTAGAGAAGCCTCTTTCGTTGGACAAACCGCCTGCATCACTTTCACCAAGGCATTAGGGTCTTGACTGATCCACGCGTAATCAAGGGAGGACATCATTGCCTTTTGTCTTTCAGGTAGAGTTGCAATGGAGCCTGATTGAATATAGGTGAGATACCACATCGCTGCCATTGCATATTGAAAGTGATCAATATTTGAATCAATTTCATTCGCAAGAGCAACAGCTTTGGTCTCGGCGGTACTTTGAGTAAGATCAATCTTACTAAAATAAGCCTTACCAGCTTCGCGGTCGCCCAGAGCCACAGAAGACAAGCCCAACATTTTCACCACCTCGTCGTGATGAACACTCATTGGAAACTTCTTAAGATGTGCCTGCCCCAGTGTCAAAGTACTAGCATAGTTCTTTTTAACGAACTGAGTGATAACAAGCTGGTAATCTGCATTCAATTGATAAACTTTCAGCTTCTCCAATAGTTCAGGATCGCACTTCAATGAGCCTAACTTTTGTATGAGGCTACTGGATTGCTCACCCATCTGTGTCCAATCTTTAGACTCAAAGTAAGTGTCAAATAAAAGCAAAGCCGATTTAAACGCCATTGCATCATCAGAATATTTCAAAATGAGATTTTGCAAACGCAAGAGGGCTGCGCGGGTATCGTAATTAACATAGAGCGCACGACTACCCTCGAAGTCAAACTTAGCTAAGATTACTTTTTGCTCGGGATTGGGTTTAGCCTCATCAATCCATTTAAGCCATTCCGTCAGTGATGCATCTACAGGCGCTTGTTTCGCGTCAGGGGATGTCATCGAAATTAATTTTAAGTCTTTTGGGAAAATATTTTTGGATAATAACTCGTGGTACCTAGATGAAATCATCTTCAATCGGAGTTCCTGCGCGCGAGGAGCACTTTCCTTCATCGAGAGTGACTTGAAGTAACTTTGTGTGGCTGACGGATAATCTTCCAATCGAAACTCAACTTCCGCTAAATTGTAATGAAGGCTGAAATCGTCTTGTGCGGAATGATGGGGAACAATCAACGCCAATTGATATCCCTGAAGCAAAAACTGATCAGTACTTTTTGTTTTGTTATGTGCTTGCTCCAAACTATCTAATGCATGGCTCAATGTTCGATAAAGTTTTTGGCCGTACTTATTGGCAAACTCAGAGTTCTTCAAAAGTTCCGCTAGACGTTTCATAGTCTGGGCGGCGGGCCCAAGGAGCTTTTGATCCATATCGTGCTCGAAGCACAGCAAATGATACCGCATCATCATGTCGGGTTCTAGTGCTGCCGAAGCCAGTTTTTTTGAATATTTCTCAAGTTCAAATAGAGAATCATTTTGATCTTTCGCAATCAGTTGTACTGCTAATGTTTCAATGGGTGAATAATCTAAAGTTGAAGGTAAATTTTTTGCAAGAAAATCAACTATTCCCGGAAAAGTAACGTTGGGAAGCTTCTTATTTAAGGCCTGAACTTGTATCTCCACTGCTGCATTCAACGCTTCTTTCACCAGGGTATCGCTTGAAAATGGACTTTTGGCAGTAAATAACTTTGAAATCACAGGTAATGCGAACTGGAGAACCGCATATGCATTTTCAGTCTGATCGAGTCTATAGAAGGATAATGCTTTCTTAACTTGGACCTCACCGTAATAGTTTTCATTAGACTTTAAATTGAGCTGATCCACGGACATGATCACATGTGCAAATTTACTCATTTCAAACTCCAAATCAATTAATGCCACAGCGCCCGCAATGGAGATTTCACTTTTTCCAGTTTTAAAAGCCAAAAGTTCAAAATCTTGCTCAGCAAGTAAATTCCGCGTTTGTGACTGGTAAGTCTTGCCTCGGACTAAAAGAACATTTTGAAGCCCTGAACTCTTTGGAAATCGAGTGAGATACTGTGTGCTCGATTCTACAATTGCCTGAAGGGTAGACTGATAGTTTTGCAAATCCAAAGCTGCAGGTGGTGATTTTTGATTGGCGACTACGTTCGCATATTCAAACTGTAGTCGCGCGAGCTTCTCCTCATTTTCAATTTTCTTTTCGAGAATCGAGGCTGCCGCATCAGAAGAGCCACTTTCTGAGGTTGAAAGGGTCTGAAGCTGTTTAATTGCAGCTTCTTGCATTTGAATCGATTCACTGAGCCGTTCAGCTTCAGATATAGGTGCGCCCAACTGCTTAGCGGCATGGGCCACGTCGAAGTGAGATGATATGAGCAATATCAATGCGGCACACACACGATTCACTCTACTCTCCCCCAATCACAACCAATTTTAGGTCTAGGAAACCCACATTCGCAGCTGCAGACATAATTTGTTTCAATAACTGATAGGGAGCCTTTTTGTCGGCGATAATAACCAATTTTGAATCTTGTTCGGCTTTGTTTTCGCCCTTTTCGAACTGAAGCGCCTTTTCGAGAAGCTTAGATACCGAAAACTCTTCAGAGGCGGGCGTTCTTTCTTTGGGAACATAGTCTTGCATTTCAACAATCGGCTTATCTGCCACGGTGATACCAGAACTTGATATTTGAATTTTCAGTGCTTCTGGAATTTCACTTACGGTAGTTACTTCCGGAAGGTCAATATCTGCTGAAGGCGTAATACTGGTGACACTCATTGAAGCAGATTTGATGAGAAACACAAGGATCACCGTAAAAACGGAAGCCATCGGCGCAAGCGGGAGTTCAACTTCCGCATGCGCGTGTGATCCCTTTTTTTGAAACTTATTGAATTTCATTTTAATCTTCTTTCACTCTGGTTTTCCTGAAAAGACGACTGACAGGTCTAATTTCCTTAGTAGAGAAACCAATTTTACTAAATCCAAGTAAGTCACTTTATCCGCAGCGGAAATCGTGATCGTTTTTAAGTTTACATTCGCAGTCTTAAAAACAGTGATCTTGTCTGAGAGTTCTGCCATTTCCACGTTCGACTGAGCCTTTTGGCCTCCGACGCTCGTATTCATTTGCATATGATTTTCCTCATTGACGTGAATGTGCATACTTGCAACTGGAACAGTGCTGACAATAGCCGTTTTAGGACTAGTGTCTGTTCCCGCGATTCCAGCATCGAGCGCTCCAAGAGACAAAAATGATGCCGCCGCTAAAATGTAAGTAATCAAAACGGTGAAGCAATCAATAATCGAAGCGATATTGATGGCTGCGTCTTGCTGCATTCCTTCATTTGAAGCAAACTTGCTTTTAAAAGACATGGCCTACGCCACCCTTTTTGGCGGTAACTTTGATCTATCCACCGCTGAATAGAATTTCATTTTGATGAGATCCATCGTTTTCGCTGCAGCTTGTTCGAGCTCTTTATTTAAACGATTGGTCTTGTTTACATAAAGCGCATAAACGAGCAAACAGGGAATAGCGACTCCCAGTCCTAGTAACGTTGCGTTCATCGCTGTAGAAATACCAGCCGCGAGTAGCACTGATTTTTGTTGTGCACTGACCCCACCAATCGCCTCGAACGACTGAACTAGTCCCATGACGGTACCAAATAAACCTGTTAAGGTTGCGACGTTTGCAACGGTAGCAAGATAGCCGGTTCGTTTCTGAACCCGTTCCTGGCCATCTGAAATGGCCATGCCAAGGCCGTTTTCAATAATGTCTTCAGGCTGATTAATTCGCATGAGCCCCACCCTGACCACTTGGGCAGCGGGGGATTTTGTACGACGATCGCAGAGCGCAATTGCTTCACTCACTCGATCATCTGCAAGTTTCGCTTGAACACTTTCGTAAAACTGCTCTGAGTTTTTTAACGGATAGACAATGAAAAGCGCGTAAAATCGCTCAACTGCGAGGGCGCAGGCAAATGCACCCATGAGCACGAGCGGTCCAATATGCATCAGATTTCCCATTATTGAATGATTCATTTTATTCTCCCAGATTTAGATTTAAGTTTCAGAAAATTAAAATTAAGCAGCGTCATGATTTTTTTTCTCCTCATGCTGACGATCTTCGTTAGATTTCTTGGCTTCGTCTTCATTGATCTTGAGAACCATCAAATTAAAAATTTCCGCAATTTCCGCAAAGAAATCCTTTTGGCGAAAACGAATTTCACTAATTTTTTTGCCTTCTGCTATTTCTTGCATGTGTCGACTCAAGCGATAGAGTGGCCCAGCAATTCGGTGTGAAATGAGGGTCATACTCAGCATAATAAAAACCCCAATCAAGCCCGAGACTACCAGAACGGCGTTGGTGAAATAGACTTGCTGCTCATACAGAAACTGAAAATAGATATGATTGGGCGGAATTCCCGCATGGATCCCCATGCTTTTGAAGCGCTCAAAAAAATGTGCATTCAACGCAAACAGAATTCCAATTGCGACAAAACTTTGTAAGAGTGCGAAGCAAATCATAAAGAATTGAAACTTTGGATTGATAATGTACTTCACACGCCATGGTTTAGGCTTCACTGGTGCTTTCGCTTCCATTCAGGACTCTCCTTCGGATCTTTACAAAAGATCTCGGTTAAATTAGCTTTCCACTGTCCTTATCGTTCTGATTTGCATTAAACTTTAAACAGGCTCCAGAAGTTGCCTAAACGATTAAAAGCGTCAAAAAACTTACGTAAATAGATGGGCTTGAATGTTTATTAAGAAAAATACCCCTGCCGTCATCCTCGCTCCCATGGAGGGTGTTACTGACGCGCCGATGCGAGCTTTTTTAACTCGGACTGGTTACTACGATTACTGTGTAAGTGAATTTATTAGGGTCAGCGAAAACGCACTGGGACCCAAAATTTTCAATAAACATGTTCCTGAATTAAATCATTCTGCCCGGACTTCATCCGGAACCCCTGTTCAAGTTCAAATTCTAGGCGGCGATCCGGAGAAATTGGCACGCTCGGCGATCAGCGCAATTGAAGCGGGTGCGATGGGAATCGATTTAAACTTTGGTTGTCCTGCCCCCACCGTAAATCGACATGATGGAGGTGCAACCCTACTCAAATATCCGCATCGAATTGAAGCGATAGTTCGCGCGGTACGAGATGCGGTACCATCCTCATATCCAGTGAGCGCGAAGTTGCGACTTGGATTTGATGATCCGTCAGTCATTGAGGAAAATGCCAGACGTGCGGAACAAGGGGGTGCCAGTTGGATTGCTATTCACGGCCGTACTAAAACCCAAGGATACACTCCTCCCGCATATTGGTTGCCTATTGGCAAAGCTGCAAAAAATGTCTCCATTCCTGTGATCGCTAATGGAGAGATTTGGACGATCGATGACTTCAAAAGATGTAGAGACGAAACAGGCTGTATTCACTTTATGATAGGGAGAGGCGCACTTGCACTCCCCAACCTCGCCCGAGAAATCAGAAAGGAATTGGGGATTACACCTGTCAGCACTCCTGACCCACTGCAATTTCCTGAAAATACGAATGCTCAAGCTTGGGGCAAAATATTTGAAGCCTTTGCAGAACTGCAGCCCTCATCCAAAAGAATTAAACAATGGACACGATACCTGGTGAGTAAGCAAAAAACAGAATGGTGGGATGAGATTAAAAGCCTTGAATCGACGTCAGAAATTTTGATTCGATTGAAGCAATTTCAGGAAAATCAGTCATCCGCTTAGAAAGCTGAAATACATCCACTGCAAATTTGGCTTTTACTTTTGGGTCACCGTTATACTTTTCGAGAGCGGAGCGATAGATCCCCACTTGATCATGGCGATGGGGAGCGGTGGCAAGATTAATTTTTAATAATAGTGCCCCCATCACGAGCGCATCCAAATGAACTAACGCGACCGAATTTTTCCAAGCAGCAAGGGTGTCGGCTGAAATCTCGGTTGGTAATCGATCAAAAAACTGAGGATTGCAGCGCCTTACGAGCACACGCAAATGATTGAGGCGTCGATAAGACTTTTCATTTAAACGCTCTAAAACTTCTTGCACCCCGGTTTGGGTCATCTGAGTAAGCCCAACTGCTCCTCGCTCGCTCACGGATTTAGGTTTAAAGTTAGATTCACGCCAAATCAGGGCAGCAAAAATCACTGGATCAATTCCATAACACTGAGAAACATGAACTACTTGCCGACTCAAATAGGCCGACTCATCTGGGCCAAGCCCTACCTTTTTTGGGTTTGCTTCTATCATCGCCCTTTGAATAATTTGATAGAGCTCCTGCTTGGATGGGGTACTTTTAAATGAAAAGTTCTTCTCGATTTGAAACCGAATCTGCTCCGAACGAGAGGAAACCCTAAAGTCCTCGGGCACCACTGGTGAAGAGTAAGTGGAATGAATTAGCCCAAAAATGAAGGTAAATGTAAATAACACTGCTTTAATCATTCGAGTGGCGACCTTACCCACCCGTCAATAATCTGCCAACCGCGTCGCGTTACGATATCTAGTGTCTTGGACGGCTCATTTGATTTTAAAGAGAATCTTATTGCAAAGGCCTAATAACATATCGCATCAGCAATCGATCAATCAGGGCTTTTTTTTTAGGTTTTTTAGGCTAATCTCAAAGACTTGAGTGAGTCATCCCATCGACAGCTTTGTTATGTTTTGAAAACGATACCCTTTAAAGAGCGTGATCTCATCGTCGTTTTGTTTTCTGAAACACGTGGAAAATTGAGTGCCATTGCAAGAAACTCAGTTCAGTCGAGACGATTTGGCGGAACTCTCGACCTCTTTACCGCCTCTGAGTTTGAAATAGATCCCAAGACAATTCGCCTCAATGAAATGAATGATGAAACTCTCGTTCAAATTCTGTCTGCTCAGGCAAAACACTCCATGAGTGGACTCTCTCAATCTTTCGAAAAACTTTCCGGCGCTTCATGCCTGAACGAATTATTAATCAAAGGATTGCCTGCTCATAAAGCCAGTCCCGAAATATTCAAACTCTATGGCAATGCACTGATCGGTCTAGAAGAAACCGCCCCTGAACTCGCCATTGCTATGGTGAATGCCTTTATTTTAAAATTCACTCAATGGCTTGGGGTTCAACCCTCACTTACTCGCTGCTTGGCTTGTGAAAAGTCACTGAATGAAGTCAATGGGAATGAAGTGTTTGCGCAAGTTTCAAAAGGCGCTTGGATTTGCGGGAATTGTATTCCTGAACGGGGAGGCCTAGCCTTAAGTAAGGCAGTTATTTTGGATGCTTATCACTCAATGTTGAATCCCATTCGGAAAATTCAATTCGTAGCTACGCCCAAAGAACATGAACAGCTCCTTCATTTTTTAGAACAGCACTTGCTTTATTTCGTACCGGGACTGGATAAGGTTCCACTCAGTTCAACTCGGTTTTTAAAAAATTCAAATTAAAACCGAGTTAAATTAGACTAGTCTCCAGGATTTCCTTTATTGCAGCCTTAAAAGATGGCTCGTCACCGGGGTTGATTAAGAAGCTCTTTTTGAGGTGAGCAGCCTTCCCCGCTTCAAAATCACTTTTGCGGTCACCGATCATAAAAGATTGACTCAGGTCGATTTGGTGTCTAGTCGCTGCATCTAAAATGAGTTTGGGTTTTGGTTTCCTGCATTCACATAAGTCATCGGGGATATGTGAGCAAATGGCGAAGTCATCAATAGTGACGTTCCCTTGCTGCTGTAGAATTGCATTGAGCTTTTCATGAATAGCAATCAGGTTCTTCCACTGAATTAACCCACGCGCCAGACCCGACTGATTACTCACTACGATCAACAAAAATCCCGCCTTTTTTAAGCGAGCTAACTCAGCCGCCACCCAAGGGAAGAGCTCAAACAGTGCCGGATCATTAATATATCCAGGATCCGGATTCAGGGTTTCGTCGCGATCGAGAAAAACGGCCTTTGCCATATTTAGAAGCTTAGCATAAGCTCTGTTTTAACACGGTATGTTTTCTCTCGGTTCCTTACGCAGCCTCATGCCTTATATCAAGCCTTATCGAAAGTGGCTCTATTTTAGCCTCGTGATGGCTATACCCTTGTCACTTTTGAGAGCGGGCCCAATTCCGCTCATTAAATATTTAGTAGATGACGTACTCGTTAACAAGAATGCATCACGTCTGATCATGATCCCGATTGCGGTCGTTGGACTTTACTTCTTGAATCTGTTCGTTCGTTTTCTCCATTACTACTCCATCAGAATTGTCGTCGTTAACGTGAACCAAAAAATTAGAGAGCGCTTGTATTCTCACCTCATTCACCTCTCTACTGATTATTTTTCGGAAAAAAAGGCGGGCGTCCTCCTCTCCAGAATCACTGCCGATCCAGCTAACTTGGATAGCGGAATTGCCTCTTTCAATGTTTTGGTTCGTGAACCTATCAGCTTTGTGGCTCTTCTTGGTTATACGCTTTACATGAACTGGAAACTCACAGTACTTACCTTCACTATTGTTCCCGCACTCGGTCTTGTTTTTGCGAAAACCGGCAAATACATTAAAACTAAAATCGCGCACTACCAAGAACAGAATGGTGAGTCCTATAGCACTATTCAGGAATCCATTAGCGGCATTAGAGTGATCCATCTCTTTAATTTGCAAAACATTTCGATCAAACGGTTTACTGATCAACTGAGCGACATTAGTCGGGTCTTGCTTAAAATTTCAAAAATCGAAGAACTTTCTTCGCCTATGATTGAACTCGTCACATCTTTCGCCATTGCACTCATTCTCTACTACGGCGGGAAATCAGTGTTAAACGGCGAGATGACGTCGGGCGAGCTCGTTGCTTTCTTTACCGCATTCGGGATGATGATCAACCCTATTCGCCAGGTGAGCGACATTAATTCAAAACTTCATGGTGCAGCGGCAGCAATGGAGCGAATTAATGAGTTCTTGGCTTGGGAACCAAAAGTGAAGAATTGTGCGCACCCGAAGGGCATTCATGCCATAGAAACGAGCATTCAGTTTAATCGTGTTTCCTTTGCGTATCCAGACACGAGCGAACATCCAGTGATCAAGGATATTAGTTTTGAAATCCCGCGTGGAAAAACAATCGCACTGGTGGGACAGAGCGGTTCAGGCAAAAGCTCAATTGTTCAACTCCTTACCCGCCTCTACGACATCACTGGTGGTGAAATCACCATCGATGGAGTGAACTTACGTGACCTTAAAATCGAGGATTGGCGTAACCAGGTTGCAGTAGTAAGCCAAGACGTTTTTCTGTTTCACGACACCATTTATAAAAATATTCTGATGGGAAAACCAAATGCCACACGCGATGAAGTGATGGATGCTGCCCAAAAGGCCTTTGCATATGATTTCATTAAGCGCCTACCCCATGGTTTTGAGACTATGGCCGGGGATCGCGGACTCAAGCTCTCTGGTGGAGAGCGTCAGCGGATTTCAATTGCGAGGGCATTTCTTAAGAATGCAAATTGCCTAATCTTAGATGAAGCGACTTCTAACTTAGATAATGAATCGGAGAAAATCGTTCAAAAGACGCTTGAATCGCTGATGCAAAATAAAACAACTCTCGTCATCGCCCACCGTCTTTCTACCATTCAAAATGCCGATCACATCATTGTCATGAAAGAGGGCAGAATCATCGAACAGGGTAACTATGCTTCGCTCATGACTCAAAAATCGAGTGAGTTCTGCCGCTTGGCGACACTCGCAGGCATGCAATAAGTGCCATTCAATTTCGGATTTTTTATTTAGTTTGTTGCCGGAACTACTTCCGGACCAGTAGTAGTCGATGGACCGTGCACTGGGAACTTTGCAATCTCTGATTCAGCTTTTGCCGCAAGCTCAGGAATCAAGGCACAGGTTTTAAGTGCAGCGATGGACTGCTTTTTTAAAGATTCAACTTCGAACTCTGTTTGAGAGGGATCATGATCATTAAAATGTTTAAACACACTTTCGATTCTAGCTCCTAAGTCGTCAGCAAGAAGCTTTCGACTGGGAATACCCAGAGTTTCATATAGT
>CAIMWN010000240.1 GCA_903845155.1 Oligoflexia bacterium | reverse complement strand
GGACGGCTGCTCGCATTTTTTCAGTTTTTTGTGTCGTTCCAAGTATTTCTAAATTTCCGGGTTGGGACTTTAACCTTTGAGAAACGTCACGATAGAAACTCTGAAGAGAATTACTTTCAACAAAAAGAGTGGTGACCTTGTGATCTGCAAGTTGCTTTGCTCGCGCTTCATTAATTGGCTCACCTTTCCTTGAGTAATGAACATATCGATCATTCATGGGAAGGTAAACAAAAGTATCAAAATCGAGAATAGTACCAGGCTTAATGTCGATCAATTTAACTGGATGATAGGCTTTCACTTTTGCGCTCACCTTGGCCAGAGCTTCGTTTAAATTCTTCTTAACTGAAATCCAATCTACTGGCGAAAGAAAAACTTCAGAATAACCCATGTCGCGCAGGTACTTCGGATCATATACATCACGTGACATACATACCAAAAAAATGGGTTGTATTTGGTAGACAAATCTCAGGAGCTGTCCGAGTTCGTCAAGACTTGAATTTTTGGGTGCTCTTCCACAAATAACTACTGAGGGAGTCGGCACCAACGGTTTCATGAGTAGATTCAAATCAGCTGGCACATATCGAACTTCACAGTGAACCAAAAGATCAGCGAGTGACTTCAGATCTGCCTGTTCCAAACCCACTGCTAGAACGTGGATTTTTGAATCGGTTTTGGCGTCGTTTTCTAAACCTATATTAGGCACGGACTCATTCTGTGAAGACATAATTCTATGGTAATTAACTATTTTACTTCTGTCACCAAACTAGGCTAAGGCGTCAGAGTAAGCGAAATAGAGTCGGTGTGAATCGTAGCACAAGAGCCAGGAGAGGCGCCGGTGTACAGTCGTACCCATATCTTTCCTGACAGCAGATAATTACTAGGATTGCTAAAAAGTTGACTGACCGTTTGTAGCGTAACATCAGGGGTGACGCCAAAAGCGTTCCAGGTGCTACCATTAAAAACTTCCATTGGAACTACCGTAAACAAGGAAACTGGCGCCGACGTGCCATTACATGCGCCAACATATTGACCCAATAAACCCGTCCAATTTACCGTAAATGAACTATAGTGTGCTGCAGTGGCAGGACTCACCGTCCAAGAGAATTCAACCATTTGTGCGTTAAAGAGTGACCCTGTCCACGCGCACTCGTGAATATCATAAACACTGTCTATGGAACTAATGCGATTATAGTCCGAGGCTAAAAATTCACTTTCATTTACTCCTCCACTATTCGCCGTGGGCGTATTTGAAGTAATCGTCGATAAAGCGGTGCAAGAAGTGTATTTAAATGCATTAGCAACTACTCCATCCGGAATCAATGTTGTTAAATTGTAAGTGGGTGCCGGAGTGGAAGGAATCGGGATGAGTAAACTATTTAAGCGAGTGTGATTCGCGGCCTCAAGTGCACTGCACCCGCCCATTGCGCACATCACTAAAAAACCTAAAATGTTGCTTGCTCTGTTTTTCATATAACTCACTTCAATTAAAGAATAGGTGTATTTGCCCGTGACGGTCAATCCAAATCCAAGACTAAACCCCAAGCCCCGCTCTTAGTAAGAAGGGGCTTGGGGAAAGTGTTTTTAAAAAAAATGAATTATTTAGTAGCAGAAGGCGTAAATTCTGGAACTGAGAAACATGATTTGGTATCGCCCGAACCTGAACAGTTATCACCTTGAGCATCTACCCCAACTTGGATCGAGTTACTGTAGTCGTAGGCAAGTTTAACAGTCGCAGTTTCACCTTTACCGATAGAGAGCGGCGGATTCATCACCACACTGGTAACAGTACATTCACTTTTAGTAAAAGGAGTCTCACTGTTATTAGTTCCGCCCTGCCAATTAATATTCGCAGTACCTTCTTGATTCAGCTTACAAAATTCAAGACGAACATATTTATACTCTGCAGCCGGAATAGATAAGCCCTCAGCATTCAGAGCTTGGTTTACAAGGTCACTCCCCTGACCGAAGTCAAAAAAAGTATCAATCACGTGTGCAATCGGTTTTCCGTCTTCAGCAGTTCCACCACTCACATCACAATGCATCAGATCGCCATGGCATTCTGGATTAACATAGAATGTTCCGGTCTCTCCAACATTGTTCCCAGTTACAGGATCAACATCTGCAGCAAGGTAGGCCGCGATTAATTTCATTTTGAACTCAGTGGGCTGTGACATCGTCGCAGCGAAAGCTTTTTGAGTAAAAAGGCGATCCAACATATTCATATAGCCGAGCGGGCTATTCTGAGAATTGCTAAATTGAAGTTTAGCGGTTCCCGTATCAGAATTTTTTGCACAAGACATTAAAGAACCCATTGACACCAACACTAACAAAATTAAACCATAATTAGTTTTCAACATACGTACCTCTTTCGCGCTGAAGCGTTATTGCTTCGTTACGCTTAACAATAGGTAATGCATCAAGCGGGCCAAGATGATTCTATTTACCCCGTTGATTTTCTTTGAGATACACTTTGCGGCCGAAATTCAAGCAAGTAAGCGCGAGCATTCATCAATTTGAATTGCAATTGCTCTTCACCGAAAAAAACACCAGACCACTACCCACGAATTTTTTCCACAACCCCGTTCCAATATCCTGGAATAAGGAATCTATTTATTGGTACTTTCTCCTTAATATGTAGCTGTTTTTAATCAAAACTCTGTGTCTTCAAAAACACACCAGCGAAATCATGCTGTTTAATTTATACCATTCATTTATAAAACCATTATATAGACGGCCCAGCTCTTGCAATTTATAATGATAGAGGGACCAGAATGAAAAACGAAAAAAGTTTAAAATCAATTATAACTATTTTTAGCTTAAGCTTAATGATGTTTGGCTGTGGAGCTACGGAATCCCTGAATGCACCCAAATCCTCAGGTCCAAATGGAAGTTATGTTTGTGGTTGTGGCGGTTCTTGTACGAGCACTGCGGGGGACGGTATTCCCGACACTTGGAAAACGATTGGAGTAGATTCAAAATGCTCAGGCGTAGTTGATTTGGATTTAAGTGCGTACGGTGCAGATCCGAGGCATAAGGATATTTTTGTTCGGGTCGATACGATGGCACCTAGGCCAGATCACTCTGCAGTATTTACTTTAACAGATGCCGCAATGAAAGCTTTAGTAGATTCATTTAGTAATGCGCCCGTTTTGAATCCTGATGGGACCACTGGAATTCATTTACATCTGATCCATGGTTTGGAAGTACCCTATTCAAAAGTAGTCACACTCTATAGTGAACATAGCTATCCGTCTTGTGCAGGCAACGACTTTCAATTTTTAGGAAACCTTAAAACGCAATTTATGCCGGCTGCCCAAGCAATGGTCTTTCATTATGCACTCATCGCTGACATGAACTCATGCGACACCGTGGAGAATTGTTACGCGTGTAACACTAGCACCAATACTCCAGAATTTAATTCGACGGGGACGTCCGTTCTTCATAGCAAAAACTTTGTAGTTTCACTGGGTAGTCTTTGGAATCTCGGTGCCTACAGCGGTAATCTCGAGACCAGTGTAACCTATACTCAAACTTTGGCTGGCACCCTCATGCACGAGTTAGGTCATAATTTCGGCCTTCGTCACGGGGGTGGTTTAGAAGATACGCCCAATTACAAACCTAACTACCTGAGTGTAATGAATTACCGTTACCAAATGAATGGGATTCCAACAGTTTCTGGTGGCCATCGGATTGACTATTCGCGAGAGGCGCTTCCAGATTTAAATGAAGCCCTACTCGATGAAACTAGTGGGCTAGGATCCAGTGATCCGACACTGCGATTTACTTTTGTGGACGCCACCTGCACACCAAGAATTGCAAATGCGTCTGGACCCGTTGATTGGAATGGAAATGGTATCATTGATTCCACTCCAGTCAGTTCAGACTTGAATCCTGCAGAAGACCCTAGCCGAAACTGTGGTGACGTGATGAATGAACAAATGCACGGCCATGAGGATTGGTCAGTTCTTGATTACGGTTTTTACAGTCAACAAGTATTACCCGACAGCAATAGCTCATGGTAATCCGTTTCGAAAAAAAAGGGCCAGCCCACTGGACCAGCCCTTCTTCACACTTATCTGTTTAAGTGAATTTATTTTTTAGCAACTAAACTCAAATCCACATCAAAATTATCATCGATCAATTTGTCACCCAAAGTTTTAGGATCGAAAAATTTCTTTGAATTATATTTTAGGCCATAAAGGGTACGATCAATGGTGAGTTTACCTTTTGCAGTAAAGCCCGTGTCACTTGGAGTATAGAAAAGCTTCACTTCTGATGGATGAGTGATTCCATGAACCGTGAGCGTTCCTTTAGCAATCGCATTGGGCTCACCTGGAGCGAAACTTTGAACTTCAGTGAAAGTAGTAATTTTGAAAGTAGCCGTAGGATTTTTTGCTACGTCGAAAAAATCAGGGCTTTTCAAATGAGTGATCAATTTTTTGTTCCACTCGGCATCCTTGACGTCTTCGTCTACAATGGTATTGAGATCTACCACTACTTCACCACTTGCAATAGTATGATTCTTTACTTCAAATTTACCTTCTTTGAATGCCACTGTTCCAGTGTGCGTTCCGGTCACTTTTTTGCCAGACCAAGTTGCTTTACTTGCGGTGAGGTCGAGGGCGATGGTTTCGCCTTTGGTATTAGCGGCTTTCTTTTCAGCTTTAGCACTGGTTTTTGCTTTTGGGGTGGTTACTGCTGTATCTGCAAATGCGCCTACGGTGAGAGTCAAACTTGCAAGGATCATGATTACATTTTTCATGGATTCTGCCTTTCTTAGCTTTGAATGAATTGGGGGTTGAACATTACGTTAACCATCGATTCAAGCAAAAAAAGGCAAGCTATTCAATGAAATTATTGAATTTCTCAAGAATTGAAGCCAACGCAGCTACTAATATTCCCAATAAGTGGTGAGCAAGAGCCGGAAATCGGAATAATTTCTAATATCACCCTCGGAGCGATGTCCTAGTACCCCTAATACGTGGAACCCAAGCGTCACGGGGGAATGGTACTGAATCCTTGCACCATACTGAGCTTCTAAAAACCGATTATAATCGTAGTCTGCAGTGTCATAAGAACCGAGAAGATTCAGATAAGGGCCAACCTCAAAGCCATGGTACCGATCTCCTTCGCTCTTCCATGCGGTCAAAAAACTTCGAAGATGCAAATCGGCAATTACATTTTTGTAGCGGCGAACATAAAATCCTTCCGAATAAATCTCGTTCCTAAAAAATAAAGGCACCCATTCAATCTCATGATAGGTCATGAAACCTGAACGAATATCAAAACCGCCGAGATGAATTTTTGGATTCAAATCAAAAGACTGTCCGACCTGAAGCGAAAGTCTCACGCCGGGAATGAGCTTGGTGTAGTCGACTCCGCCTGCAAGAAATAAATAGTTATCGTTATAAATTGCGTCCGATCGTTCAATAAACGTTCTACTATCCATTCCCGTTCTCGCGGTTGCATAAACCTCCAGTCCCAAACCGTGATCGACCCAACCTGCTTTCGGAACAACTAAGGATGCGAATGTTGCAGCAGTATTTAAGTAACTTCCTTCAAAGTAAATTGAGCTCAATATTTCTGCATGTGCGGAAACAGTGATGAACAAACAAAGGATTAAAAAAACTTGATTCGACTTGAGCTTTCTCATTCGGATATCACTATCACTCGGAGGAAAAATATGGAAAAACAAAAATACTGGATCTTGGTCGGTACTCGTCCTGAAGTCATCAAACAGATTCCACTTTATTTCGAGTTAGTAAGGCAGCAGGGGCCTGAAAATGTTGCACTTATTGGAACCGGACAGCATCGAGAACTCCTCGATCAAGCGCTGGCTCACTTCAATGTTAAATTAACTTTAAACCTAAATATCATGCAGGCGAATCAAACTCTTGCTTCTTCATCTGCAGCAGTGCTGGAAGGCATGGGTGCCCTCTTTCAAAAAAACAAACCTGAATGGATCATTGTTCAAGGGGATACTACGAGTGCCGCCATGGCAGCCTGGGCCGCCTTCCAAGCGGGGGTAAAAGTGGCGCACAACGAAGCAGGCCTTAGGTCATATAACCTTCAACACCCCTTTTCTGAAGAAGCGAATCGAAGACTCATCTCTGTAGTGGCAGATCTGCACTTCGCGCCTACGGAACGCGCTAAAAAAGCACTCATCAAAGAAGGAGTAGACGCGAGAAAAATCTACATCACTGGCAACACTGGAATCGATGCGCTCCGCTGGACCTTGAATCAACCTCGTCCCGACTCTGTTCATTCGCTCCTTTTAGATTTGAAAGAAAATGGCTTAAAACCAGTATTATTAACTGCCCACAGACGGGAGAACAAGGAATCAATGGACGAATGGTTTCAAGCGCTCACGCAGTTCCTCGGACTGAACCCAGGGCTCGCCCTCGTGTATCCCATTCATCCAAATCACGCCGCAAAGCCAGCAGCCGACAAATATTTTACTGGTGCCAGACAAGTGCGGATTATTCCTGCGACCTCATATGGTGAAACCTGCCACCTGCTCAGTGAATGTGAATTTGTGGTGACCGATTCGGGCGGCATACAAGAGGAGGCAAGCACCATGGGGCTTCCTGTAGTGGTATGTAGAAAAACAACGGAACGAATGGAAGCAGTGGACGCCGGCATGGCCAGACTTGCAGGAACAGAAACACAATCAGTTTTGGCAGCCATGAATTGGGCCCTACAAAAAGGGCGTCCCAAAAAAGCCGGAATCAATTACGATATCTTTGGGGATGGTTTTGCTGCTACAAAAATTGCGTATCGACTCTAGTTGGACCGCGCAACTTCGTTAAATCTTCTGAGCGTTGAACTTCTTCTGAATGGCCAAGTGGGTGTCATAAAGATCGACAAGGTTAAAGCCCTTTAGCATTTGATAAAGCGAATCCATCTTGATGTCGCCAAACTCAAGGTGGATTCCGATTTTTTGCAAATGAACATGTTCGTGCTTAAGTCCTGTCTTAAATTCCAAGAATGCTTTTTTAGGCCACTGAGAATGAAACACCTTGGGGAGCTGGTAACGATCAAGCCACTCTCTGTAATTCAATTGTGGATAGACTTCATCCCAATGTGCACTTTTAAAAATGGCAGGCAAATCTGTTCCGAATTGATCTCTTATTTTTTGATAAGGCCATAATTTTCCGCTAGGCAGAGCTGTGATCGTCGGAGTGAGCGACACTTTCTTATGTGCTCGTTGGATATGAACGACTTCACTTTTCAGCCACGCCGTGAGTGCCTCAGTCCGTGCTCGCTCGGAAGGCGCACACCCTAAACTTGATATTGGCTCAGCAAAATCCACGCCGTTTAACGCTGGGTAGTTGCTCACGGTCTCCTGTATCACGGCACTATACCATGCGCGCACCGCAGGGACTTTCACATCGAGAAGGAATTCATTTTTTGCTTGTTCACAACTCGGAGCACGCCATTCAGGATGACTCGTCCATGCACTTTTCGATCGAAGAGGATAAACCCAAGCATACACCTCAATGTGATGACGTTTAAGTTTTTGGATCAAGCTCTTCATTTCTTGAGTGCGACCCAAGCCCTGTTCTTGTGGTTGACCAGGTACATGGGTGTCAAAAAATGCTCCAAAATTTGGGTTATTCAATAGAATTTCAACCCTTTTTATTTTGTTCTTGATCCAAAAATGCGAGATCTGATCCAAGGTTTGCTTTGAGGTATAAACAAACCCTGGATCAAATCGCATCGTTAGTCGGGGTGCTGCAGTTGTGGTTGCGGCCGAGCCAAGACTAATGAAAAGAATAAATAGTTTGAAGAGTCGCAATGGTTTCCTTCTTCCCGATGGGACTAAAGCCAGTGTCAGTTGAGCCTTGATTTCTAGCAGGATTAATCCCCACATCCCAAAACGAACCTCCTCCGAACCAATCAAATTGCGGAAGCCAAAACGACTCGTAGACCGCCTGGAACGCAGCCGCTTGATGAGCCACATTGTAGGTACCGCCTCCGTTTTGGTAGTTGAATGGATCCACAAAACCCTTAGTCATGCTTTTGAATCCCACTTCTTTAAACATCAGTGTTTGTTGCTTTCCGGTTACTGCTTGAATACTCGCCATTGCTGTATCCATTTGGCTTGCGTATTGATCTGAGCGATTTCGTAAGAACTTCACTAAATCTGATTTCTCATCAGGAACGACGTCACGATTACTCGCCAACGAGCGATACATGTCAACGCCTACCGCATCGAGCTCATTCCAAAAGGCAATCAAGTCCTTCCAAATTTGTAATTCATCAGGATTCGCAGGATTTGCTAGATCGACCAAGCGATAGCGCCAGCGCTCAAATTCGCCACCACTCGCCACCACTCCACTTGCATTCGATTGATCATCAGTGAAATTAATATCGTACATCACCCGAGTACCTGGATTCAGTTTCTTTTTGGAGTACCGAAGAAGCTCAAGCCAACGACCTGGAAACCCATAAGGGTATTTCAGCCACTGATCTTCAATCCCGACCGTCATACTATACAGTTCAGCCCCAATCGTAAACTCCTCTGCTTGATTGAGTTTTGCAATGAATAGATAGATATCCATGTATGCACGAAAGGACTCAAACCACTGATTCGGTTCTGAAGGCTGTATGTTTCCATGCCACCATACTTTCATGCTTCCATCGGGCAAGCGTTCCACATCAGGAAAGGTCCCATCCGGAGCGACGACGAAAAAGATGGGGCGAATCCCCACCGTCAATCCTTGTGAATGAATATAGGAAATCAATCTCGCATAACGTGCACGCTCTTTAGAACGTTCCGCGGTGGGAACTTTAGGGACCACATCATTCGCATAGGGCCCTTTCATCGTGGCCACCGGATTGAGGATAATGTGTTTTGCACCTAGACTTTTAATCTGGTCAACCGCAATTTGGGCGGGGGTTTTGGGCTGCCCCGCAACGGCGGCGTCATAGGGGAATCCATCCTGTTCAGTTAAATTCATTCCACCAATATAGGCAAATGCGTTTGAAAAACCAATTAACCACGTGAGTATCAATAGCCGTATCATATTTCGTTCCCTTTCTTACATGTGCGACTTGGAAATAAATCGCAATCTGCAATGCTTTTAAATTCGTAGCCCATTTCTCGGAGGCCATCGACAATCTTTGTTAACGTTTTTGTTCCACCAATTTTTTCAAAACTCCCAGGCACCTCTTCGTAGTAAGGCATAAATCGATCGAGCAGAGTAGGATGCCAAAAGAAGGAAGCCATTGCGCCACGAATGACCTTTAATTTTTTAGCCCTTCGTAAGACATCTTCAGGATAGCTCACGCGCCTCCAGGTTTTGGCTGAATAATCGGCAAAATCGACCATTCCGATTGACTCAGGAATCAATGACTGACCATAACTATCTTCGTAGATTGGATAGG
>CAIMWN010000239.1 GCA_903845155.1 Oligoflexia bacterium | reverse complement strand
TTGGTCTTCTCATTGTCGATGAAGAACATCGATTTGGTGTCGAACATAAAGAGAAAATAAAATCAATTCAGGCCAATACTCACACGCTTACGCTTACCGCGACACCCATTCCAAGAACTCTGAACATGGCTCTCTCTGGGCTAAAAGACATCAGCATCATTAAGACTCCGCCCACCAATCGGCAACCGATTAAGACCTATGTTTCATCTTTTTCCGAAGAATTAATCAAATCGTCGATAGAAACCGAACTTGCTCGCGGAGGGCAAGTTTTCTATCTCTATAACCGCGTGCAAACGATTCAAAAACAAGCTGAAATGGTTCAGAAACTAGTGCCACAGGCGAGAGTAATTGTAGCGCACGGTCAGATGTCTGAAGCCGAAATTGAGGCTAAAATGCTCGAGTTTTACCAAGGCCATGCCCAGATTTTGGTGTGTACCACTATTATTGAATCTGGAATCGATGTCCCGAATGCCGGAACCATGATCATTCACAGAGCTGACCAACTCGGGCTGGCCCAGCTCTACCAAATTCGGGGGAGAGTGGGGCGGAGCCACAGAAAGGCCTATGCTTATTTGCTCGTCGATGGAGAAGGGACATTGACTTCTGAAGCTAAAATGAGACTTGATGTGCTTCAGCGCTTTGTTGAACTTGGAAGTGGATTTCAAATCGCTTCGTATGATTTGGAGATTAGAGGCGGTGGTAATTTTTTAGGTGGTGAGCAATCCGGTCATATCGCTTCGGTCGGCCTTGATTTATTTACTGAGCTCCTTGAGGAAGCAATTCAGGAGTTGCGCGGTCAAAAAATTGACGTTGATGAACGGCATTTTGAGCCTGAAATTCAGGTGGGCCTAGTTTGTGAGATCAATCCAACATTGGTTTCGGACTCAAAGCAAAGACTTTCACTTTATCGAAAGCTTTCTCAAGCTCGAACCAACATTCAAGTGGATGAACTCTACGAGGAGCTCGTCGATCGATACGGCAAACTGCCTACGGAAACTGAAAACTTATTTTGGTTGATTCGGATTAAAAACCTCCTAAAACGAGTAGGGGTAGAACTTGCTTCTATTACTGCTAACAAAACAGTACTGACTGTCAGAAAAACAACACTCATCGATGGGGATGAAGTGATGAAACTTTATACTGGGCCGAAGTCAATTCGCGACCCGCGAATTTCTATCACTCCTGATTCGAAGATCATTTACCAAATTGAACTCACCACACTCCAGAGTCATCTTTTTGAGCTAGAAACTTTATTCAAAAAAATCGCTCCTAAAGCATTTGCTTAGCAAAAAACCCCTGATACACTAAATTTATGAACAAAATCATCATCTCTATCCTCGTCATCGGATTACCTGCACTCATCACTCCAGCCCACGCGGTTACGGAAGCGGCAAAAGTTAATGACAAAATCATCACTATTGAACAAGTCACAACCCGCCTTGCAGAACTCTCAAAGGCTGGAAACACCACGTTGAATACTAAGCGTGCCGTGCTCGACGATTTAATCAAGCATGAAGCGGCAATTCAGGAAGCAAAAAGAATCAAGCTTGATCAAGATCCTGCAGTCGCCGAACGCATCAACAATGTTCTTTATTTCGCGCTGATCGAAAAGAAGCTAGGAAGCGAGTTTGATAAAATTACCCTTTCGGATGCCGAAGCGAAAAGTTGGTACGAAAAAAATCCCGAAATTCGCACGAGTAATATTTTTATCGCGCTCCCACCAGACGCAACTGCGGACGAAGTGCAAAAAGCTGTAGCAAAACTGAATCAAATCAATTCTGATATCAAAGCGGGGAAGATGTCCTTTGCAGAAGCGGCACAAAAGTACTCAGAAGACCCCAGTGCGGCAATGGGTGGTGACCTTGACTACCGCATGAAAGACCACCTCGATGCCACCTATTATAAGTCTTCACTTCGTCTTGGAAAAGCGGGCGAGATTTCTGCTCCGGTCCGTACCTCCTATGGACTCCACCTCATTCGCCTCACGGGAAAACACTCTTGGATTGAGGTAGATCGTGCCCACGTGAAGAAGATTATTCTCGAAGAGCGCCGTTACGATCTCGTGGCGAAATTTCTGAACGATTTGCGTCAAAAAGCAAAGGTTTCAGTGAACGAGAAACTCATTAAAGACTAGTGTTTTCATGCTGATTATGGGAAAACTTTGGGTGAATGAATACTCAAAGAATTGCTTCAATTTTCCTCCTTCTCACTTCAATATTGGCGGTCACTCACTCTAGTGGAGCGGCAGAGGTGGTGGATCGCGTCGAAGCGATTATCAATAAAAAGGCAATTTACAAATCTGATGTGGCTCGTTTCCGAAAACTGGTGCCCCTCAGAATGAAAATTGATCCCATTTTTTCAAATCAAGCAATCGCGAAGGTCGCATCACCTTCTGATGTTGAGATTGTACAGTTTCTAGTTGATGAGGAAATTATTTCTCAGAAATTTCCAGTGACTGATTCTGACGTCGAACAAGAAATTAATGGCATTCAAGCCAACCTTAAAATCGACCGAGACAGTTTAAAACAAGCAATCTCTAGAGAGGGTTTTAAATTCGAAGAGTATTACCAACTCATGCGGGCTTCTCTTTCAAAGCGCACGCTCATTGATCGCGAGATTCGGAGCAAGGCTACTGTTTCCGAAGACGATTTAAAAGCCGAATACAATAAAGAGCGCTCTGGGAAAAAAACTTTTTCAGGCTCGTTTCATCTTTTTTTAATCAAAGTTACAAAGAAAAACTATAAATCGGTAGCATTGGCAAAAGGTGAAGCAGAAAAAGCAGTTGCGCGACTCAAAAAGGGCGATTCATTTGAAGAGGTTGCAAAGAGCATTAGCGACGACGCGAGTGCGAGTAACGGTGGCGATCTTGGTTACTTATCCTATAGCGATATGTCTGAGGTTCTACAAAAGGAAGTGCGACTCCTTGGGCCGGGAAAAGTAGGCGGAATTACCGACGATGGAAATAGCTTTCTTGTTCTCAAAGTTGCCGACGTAAAGGCCGACGTGGACTCTGGGTTTGAAAAAGAAAAGGAAGTGATTCGAGGAAAATTACTTGAAACTGAATTTCAACACCAAATTAAACTTTGGATCGAGAGACAAAGAAGTTTAAATTATATTAAAATTAACACTAAAAAATCATGAAACAGGGAAGTATTATCATTACTGCGGGCGACCCAGATGGGATAGGTCCAGAAGTCACCGCAAAGGCCTTAAATAAGCTGAAAAATAATCTTAAGAAATATGAGATCATTATTTTCGGCTCGAAGAAGCCTTTTTCTAAGTTTCAGCGATTGCTTCCTAAAAATGTTCAATTTTTCGAGCCTCCCTCTCGTTCATCTCCTGGCTATCAATCTGGCTGGTCGATTGAAACCGCAACCCAATTTGTCATGGCTGCACCTAAGTCTCGTGTTATGATCACTGGTCCCATCAGCAAAGAGCGCTTACAGTTGGGTGGCTACTTTTTTAATGGCCACACCGACTTTTTAGCCAGTCTTACGCGAACACCTAATGTAACGATGATGCTTGCTAATGACTGCTTTCGCGTAGCCCTCGTGACCAATCATTGCGCCCTTAAAGATGTTTCCGCTCGAATCACTGAAAAGCAGATTTTAGCCACCCTTGAGCACTCACGCTTTTTTGCCCGCCAACTACTTCAACAGAAGAAGGCAAAAATAGCGGTACTTGGACTTAACCCTCACGCCGGCGAAAATAGCATTCTTGGCCTAGAAGAGAATACGGTCATTATTCCGGCCATGAAAAAATTTAGTGAGAAATATGAGGACTGCGTCCTGAGCGGGCCACATCCAGCCGACTCTTTTTTTGCGATTGAAAAAAACAAGAAAGCAAAGGATCAACACCACGCTATCGTAGCGATGTACCATGATCAGGGTTTGATTCCAGTAAAGCTTTCTAACTTTAGTGAAAGCTTAAATCTCACACTTGGTCTCCCGTTTACTCGAACGTCTGTCGACCATGGGACCGCATTTGATATTGCCGGGAAAGACAAAGCCGATCCAAGCAGCATGATTTATGCCATTAAGAAAGCTTTAGAATATTCAAATATATAACGAATAGGTTTTTGAAAAGATTAACCGAAGGAGCTACAACACCCATGAACGATATCAACTTTAAAGTAAATGAAAGCATTTTTAGGGAATACGACATTCGCGGCCTTGCAGGTACCGACCTCACTAAAGAGTTCGCATATTACCTTGGTAAAACCTATGCAGAATGGGTGTATCAAAAACTCGGTAAAAGTTCGGGATTAACCATTTCAGTTGGGCGAGACTGTCGCTTAACCAGTGATGAGTATTCAGAGGGATTAATCGGGGGACTCAATGACGCGGGGGTGAGTGTGCTCGATATCGGAGTTTGTCCAACTCCACTCACTTATTTTTCAATTTTTCACTATCATACCGATGGCGGAATCATGATCACCGGTTCCCATAATCCTGCCGAATACAATGGTTTTAAAATTTGCTTTGGAAAAGACACCCTCCATGGAGAGCAGATTCAAGAACTTAAGCGAGTCATGCTCAAGAAAGAATTTACGAAACGCACCGCCGGCACAACTAAAACGGTGGAAATTATTAATCCCTATGTTGATTATGTTGCAGCAAATATTAAAGCCACCAAAAAATTAAAGGTGGTGCTGGATGCGGGGAACGGTACGGCAGCGACTGTTGCTCCCGTTTTATTTAAAAAAATGGGTGCGGAAATCATTCCTCTTTATTGCGAACTCGATGGTCGTTTTCCTAATCATCATCCAGACCCAACCGTACCAAAAAACCTGACGGCACTGATCGCTGCGGTAAAGGAGCACAAGGCCGATTTCGGAGTGGGGTACGACGGGGACTCCGATCGAATTGGCGCAGTGGACGAAAACGGCCGGGTCATCTTTGGGGATGAACTCATGATTATTTTTTCAAGAGCTGTTTTGAAAACAAATCCAGGTGCTACCATTATTTCTGAAGTGAAATCGAGTAATCGTCTATATCAAGACATTGCCAAACACGGTGGCCGTCCCATTATGTGGAAAACAGGCCATTCTCTCATTAAATCAAAAATGAAAGAAGAGAAGGCGGCCCTCGCTGGTGAAATGTCAGGGCATATTTTCTTTGCCGACCGTTGGTTTGGCTTTGATGATGCAATTTATGCATCCGCTCGTCTCTATGAAATTGTAATTAACGAAGGAAAGAAGCTTTCTGAGCTCACCATTGATCTTGCTCCTGTGATCAACACTCCTGAAATTCGAATTGACTGTGAAGAAGACAAGAAATTTAAATTAATTGAAGAGGCTGCAAAACTTCTTCAAGATCCAAAAGGCAAACTTACCAGCATAGATGGACTCCGGGTGGATTACGATGACCGCTGGGGATTGATTCGCGCCTCAAACACACAACCCGTTATTGTGATGCGCTTTGAAGCTCAAAATGAGGAAAAACTTCAATTGATAAAGCATGCTTTTGAGGCTGCCTTGCAATCGGCTGCTCGAAAACTAGGACACCCTGCCTTTGAGTTCGAATGAGTTTATCCTTGTAAAAGGCGCCAGGGTACATAACTTAAAAAATATTTCAGTTAGTATTCCTCATCACTCACTTACGGTCATTACTGGTCCTTCGGGTTCGGGTAAGTCCTCTCTCGCCTTTGATACTATTCACGCGGAAGGGCAGAGGCGGTACATTGAAACCTTTTCTACCTATGCCCGGCAGTTTTTAGAACAAGTGGAAAAACCAGATGTCGATGAGCTTTCTGGACTCTCGCCCACAATTGCCATTTTACAAAAGACAACCTCATACAATCCCAGATCCACCGTGGGAACAGTTACCGAAATTTATGATCACCTTCGCGTCCTCTTTGCCAGAATCTCTAAGGCGTTTTGTCCGAAATGCGGCGACCCCATCGAGTCTCTGTCCACTCAACAAATTGTGGATTCAATTCTAAGCAATGACGAAGGAAGTAGATTCACCATTCTTGCTCCGATTGCACGTGAAAAGAAGGGTGAATTCCAAAAGGAACTACTCTCTCTCAGACAAAAAGGATTCTCAAAAGTGAGAATCAATGGCGAACTCAAAGACCTCTCCGATCCAATCCGACTCGAGAAGACCTTCAAACATACTATTGAGGTAGTCATCGATCGAGTCGTGGTTAAGGCTAAAGATACCTCACTTCAGGCTAGGCTTTACGACAGCGTTGAATTGGGGCTTAAACTTTCAAATGGTATTTTAACATTATTAGAACACCTTTCTGGTGGAAAAACTAAAGAGCGAATGCTTTCACAGAATTTCGCTTGCAGTAAGTGCGATATATTTTTA
The DNA here is from genome assembly GCA_903845155.1 of Oligoflexia bacterium. Classification (GTDB taxonomy): domain Bacteria; phylum Bdellovibrionota; class UBA1018; order UBA1018; family CAIMNF01; genus CAIMNF01. The sequence continues at coordinate 65,254 of CAIMWN010000239.1, read as the reverse complement.
CCCGCCCCTGAGCCCAGAGTGTTTTCCTTTAATAGCCCGCTTGGGGCATGTAAACGCTGTGACGGTCTCGGTTTTGAATCGTTTGATACCGAAAACGCAGAAGAAAAAGATGATCCCGACGAAAGTCATCACTATGAATTTCACGAGGTATGCAAAGATTGCAAGGGAGCAAGACTTTCAGTGGAATCGCGTTCCTTTCGAATTTCAGGAATTAACATTGCTGAGGTGTGTGCTCTCAGTATCGGGGCCCTGCCATCTTTCCTTTCTAAAATTAAACTCTCAGCTCGCGAAGAAAAAATTGCAGCCGGACTAATTAAAGAAACCAGTGAACGAGTAGGGTTTTTAAATAAAGTGGGTGTCGGGTATCTTTCATTAGAACGTCCACTCTTTTCGCTTTCCGGCGGTGAATCCCAAAGAATTAGATTAGCCTCACAGCTCGGAAGTTCACTGGTGGGAATCACTTACATCTTAGACGAACCCTCTATTGGCCTTCACCCACGCGATAATCAGCTACTCATTGAAAGCTTAAAACGATTAAGGGACATGGGTAACACGGTCATCGTCGTTGAACACGATGAAGAAACTATGATGGAGAGTGATTACCTCATCGACATTGGTCCGGGTGCGGGAATCCACGGTGGTGAGATCATTGTTGCAGGCGTGCCAAAAGTGGTAATAAAGGACACAAAAAGCATTACCGGTCTTTACCTGTCTAAGAAACTCCAAGTGAATCCACCTAAAAACCGTAGAAAGTTTGATCCAAAGAAAACGTTACGCCTGGAGAATGTAAATCTTCATAATCTTAGCAAAATGAATATTGATATTCCTCTGGGGCTATTCACCTGCATTACAGGTGTTTCTGGAAGTGGAAAAAGCTCGCTCATTATGGATACCTTGTATCCGCTCTTACTCAATCATTTTTTCGATTCAGAGATTCCTGAGATGACTGCAAAAATCACTAAGGGAATAGACCAAATAGATAAGGTGATCCAAATTGATCAAAGTGCTATTGGTCGGACACCGCGCTCAAATCCTGCAACCTACACGGGAATGTTTGGTTTTATTCGAACTCTTTATGCTCAACTCCCAGACTCTGCTCTCCGCTCTTTTAAGCCGGGGCGCTTTTCGTTCAATGTAAAAGGCGGCCGTTGCGATGATTGTCAGGGCGATGGGATCAAGAAAATTTCGATGAACTTTATGGCGGATGCATATGTTACCTGCGAGACGTGTAAGGGCTCACGTTATAAAACAGAAACGCTCCAAGTTCTGTTTAAGGGGAAAAATATTGCGGAAGTATTAGCAATGTCGGTCGAAGAGGCTTTGGTATTTTTTACCAATATTCCACCCGTAAAAGATAAACTTCAGGTATTGAATGATGTGGGCTTGGGTTACTTAAAACTTGGCCAAGCGGCTACGACACTCTCTGGTGGCGAAGCTCAACGAATTAAATTGTCAAAAGAGCTTTCGAGACGATCCACTGGAAAGACCCTTTTTATTCTAGACGAGCCTTCCACGGGTTTACATTTCGCCGATATTAAAAAATTATTAGATTTACTCCACCGCTTAGTGGATCAAGGTAACTCAGTGATGGTGATCGAGCACAATTTAGATATCATTTGCTCCGCGGATTACTTGATTGACCTTGGACCTGAGGGTGGAGACGCCGGTGGTAGGGTAATTGCTCGGGGATCTCCTGAAGAAGTGTCGAAGATTAAAGAGAGCAAAATTGCTCCGTTTTTGAAATTGAAGCTTTAACCTTCAACTCATCTCTATTGTCGACTCACAAAAATGAAAAACCCCCGTTGAAATGAACCAACGAGGGTTTCGAATATTTGGTTTCACAACCAAATAATAACTAGGCTTGAGCCTCGATATTATTTAATTTTTGTGAATGCAATTACGAATGCATAAAGCACGAGTGACTCGATGAGGGCCAAACCGATGATCATCGGAGTGAACACTTTATCGTAAGCTGCTGGATTGCGAGCAATACCTTCAAGTGCTGCGCCTGCAGTCTTACCTTGTCCGAGTGCTCCACCGAGAGCGGCAAGGCCTAAACCTAATCCTGCTCCGAGACCACCAAGATCTAACCCACTGGTGTGAGCTGCTGCGTTCGCTGCATCTTGTGCAAATGCTGCATTCGCTACTACTAGACCTGCTATTGTCATTAAAATTGTTTTAGTTTTCATTCTTCTACTTTCCTTTCGTTGCGGTGTTAACCTTTGTGATTCATCGTTTAGTGATCATGACTTTGCGACAACGAGATATAAACCATCGTCATCAAACAAAAAACAAATGCTTGCACGAAGCAAACAAATAACCCAATTCCGTAGAAAACAATAGGAAGAACGTACGGAGTCAGATTATTAAAGATGCCAAGTACAATGTGATCGCCCATGATGTTCCCGCGCAAACGAAGCGCGAGTGAAATAGGGCGGAAAACGTGTGATGCAAGCTCAACCACTAACATAAGGGGAGCAAGCCAAAGGATAGGGCCTAAAAAGTGTTTCAGATATCCCAAACCACCTTCTTTTAGGCCAATATAATTATAATAAATAAAGACAAACACGCCCAGTGCGAGTGTGGTGTTGAGATTGTCTGTTGGGGGAAGTAAGCCTGGAATAATGCCCAAAAAATTGGAAACAAAAATGAACAGAAATAAACATCCCACAATAGGGAAATATTTTTCAGCTCCATGCTTACCCATTACACTCTCTGCGAGAGTATAAAGTTTTTCAGCTATGATTTCGAAAAAATTTCTGAATGTGAGTTTTGAATCCGGGATTAACCCTTCATCTTCATTTTTTACGGCTGAAGAAAGTTGTACTCGTGCGATCAACGCACCAAGAATAATTAACACCATCACGACCACGGTCATGATCACATGATTATATTCGTGGTCATAGCCTGGAAACAAGCTTAACCAATTGAATCCATGTTCTGAATGTGCTGCCTCGTTATGCATAGAAGTCATTCCTTAGTTGAAATTTTCGGAAAAGAATTTGAAATAGTACCGGCGATAATGGGGCCAATCCCTATAAAGGCAACTCCGAGTATAATGCTCGGTGTTGGTGCATTTCTTAATCTTTTCAGCACTATAGCCAAAAATCCGAGACAAACCAACTTAAAAAGGATGAAAATTAAAAATTGAATTTTTTTATTGCGCTGCGTTGGCGGTGTAAAAAACAGTTTCCAGAAAATCAGAATCAAAAAAATTAAGTCGAGGGCGGAAAAAGTGAACACTTCGACAAAGGGAGTAATCTCCAAACCATTCAATAGATGATAGACGACTCCGAGACCAAGCCAAAATGATCCGACCCAGAAAAGTAGATAAATGAAGCGTTTGCCAAAGTATGATTCCATCACTTTGAGTCCTTTGAATCAGAGTTCATTTTTTTACTCATTAAATAGATTCGGTAAATGGCGATCCCGAGGCCCACCATCACTCCAAGACCTGTATAAATCACTCTGGTATTCGATCCCTTTGCTAGAAAATAGGCAAGTCCACCCAAAGTAGAGGGAGTAATCACCATTTCTGCGACAATTACGGCAAATAAGCTCAATTGGCGATAGCGATTTTCTTCACTCATTTTCGCTTCTTCTTCATTCGCTCTTCCAAGCGATAAATCCTAATTTTTACAACATTAGGGGCTGGGTAGCGAGTGAGGATGGATTGAAATTCGTCTCGGGCCTTCTCGAGTTGATCCACCTCTTCCAAAGTGGCGGCCTCATTGAATTTTGCCTGCAAGTAAATAGACACACTTTCGTCATCGGTTTTCCCTTGGGTTTCTAAAACTAAATCTTGGAATATTTTTAATGCTTTTGAATAGGCCAATTTGTCGGTTTCACCCAGAGTGTACCAGGCATTCCCCAAATCGATTTTTGCCTTCAAAACCGGTGGGCTTTTCGGGTAGTTGCGGATCAAATCTTCGTCATCTTCGATTGATTTCTTTACTTTATTCAATAGGAAATTTGACCTAGCAATTCGATAGCGAAACAAGGCCTCATCATCACTACTAAATTTCTTACTCAAAATAAGCTTTTGATAATGATCTATTGCCTTCGAATACTGCGAAAGCTTAGTGAAATAAATCTCTCCAATTTCCTTTTGTGCTTGGGGAGCGAGTTCCGACGACGTTGCACGCTCTAAGAAAGTATTAAATCCTCGCAATGCCTCCTCATGCTCCCCAAGAAAAAGAGTTCTCGTCATGGAAGCACGCCAAAGTGCCTGAAGCGCAATGGCACTATTCGGATTTTCCTTTATAATCTGATCGAACTGAAGAACGGCCGCTTGATAGTTCTTATCAGTCCAAAGCTTTTCGGCTGCAAGATAGCGATTTGAAACAGACGATTGAATTGAACACGCACTCAAAAGAAGAAGCAAAGTTAGATATGCTTTTTTTTTGAACACTTCCATTTCAATTACTGAATCACTTCTTTGGTTCCGTTTTCCACTTCGGCAAGAAACTCAACAGCGACCACTTTTTCTCCACCAGAGTCAACATTCATGAGTCGTACGCCTTGTGTATTGCGGCTTTGTTCTGAAATCTCACCAATACTGATTCGGATTAACTTTCCGCTGCTTGAAACAATCATGAGGTCGTCTTTAGAGCTTACTTGGCGAGCAGAGACAAGATTACCGGTCTTCTCTGTGACTTTTAGCGTGATAATTCCCTTACCTCCCCGAGTTTGAACACGATATTCACTTACCGGTGTCCGTTTTCCATATCCAAGTTCGGTCACTGCAAGAATCTCAGTACTCGTGTCGGTTGCAGAAAGCACATCCATTCCGACTACAATATCGCCTGTATCTAGCGACATTCCGTAAACTCCATAGGCAGTTCTGCCCATCGCCCTTACGTCTTTCTCGCTAAAACGAATGCTCATCCCACTTGCGCTGGTTAGGAAAATCTCTTGATTTCCATCCGTGAGTCGCGCTCCAACGAGTGCATCTCCTTCTTCAATAGAAATGGCGTTAATGCCTGTGGCCCGAATATTTTTATATTCATTTAACGCTGTTTTCTTAATCACACCTTTTTGGGTGCCCATAATTAAAAACTTGTCTTCGTCAAACTGAAGAACTGGAAGAATCGTAACGACTTTTTCATTGGCTTGTAGGTTGAGCAAATTCACGATTGCTTTCCCTTTTCCTGTACGGCTCGCTTCAGGTATTTTATAAACTTTGATCACATGTAAGCGACCCTTGTCTGTTAAACAAAACAAATGAGAGAGGGTAGTTGTTTGATACAATTGAGTAACAAAATCCTCGTCATTCGTTTGAACGCCAATGATTCCCTTACCACCCCGGTGTTGTGATTTAAATTGGTTTGGATTTTGTCTCTTCACGTATCCAGTGCGTGTAATGGTCACGAGAGTCGGCTCATCCGTGATCAGCGCTTCAATATCGATATCAGAGTTCTCATCTTGAGTAATTTCAGTGCGACGCTTGTCGCTGTAACGTTCGCGAATCTCAGTCAGTTCATCTTTAATGATTACGTAAACGCGTGGTTCATTCGCAAGAATATCTTTGAGATCAACGATAACTTTTAATACTTCGTTAAACTCTTCAACAATTTTATCTCTCTCTAAACCGGTGAGGCGTTGAAGGCGCATATCCAGAATTGCCTGCGCTTGAATTTGTGAAAACTGAAACTTGCTAATCAAACCCGCAAGCGCCTCAGGAGCATTCGCAGATCCGCGAATAAGAGCGATCACTTGATCCAAGTTTTCAACCGCACGTTTTAAGCCTTCCAAAATGTGAAGGCGCGCTTCAGCTTTGCGAAGGTCAAAGACGGTTCTACGAATAACGACATCTTTACGATGTTCGATGAACGCTTGAATCATATCTTTCAGATTGAACATTTTTGGTTGTGCATGATCAATCGCTAAAAGAGCAATTCCGTAGCTATCTTGAAGTTGGGTCATTTTATAAAGTCGATTGAGTACGATGCTTGAGCTCTCGTTCTTCTTCACTTCGATAACAATTCTCATGCCGGTGCGGTCAGATTCATCTCTGATATCTGAAATACCATCTAATTTATCTTCATTGACTAGGTCTGCAATTTTCTCAATTAATCGCGCTTTATTTACCTGATATGGAAGTTCGGTAACAATAATCCTTTCGCGATCATTTTTAGTGGTTTCGATTTCTGTCTTTGACCGAATGGTAATCACTGCGCGGCCGGTATTGTAAGCGAGTTTCAGCACGTTTCCGCCAAATACGATGCCGCCTGTTGGAAAGTCGGGGCCCTTCACATGCTCCATCAATCCTTCGATCGTAATTGTTGGATCTTGGATCAAAGCAAGAGTGGCATCGATCACTTCACCCATGTTGTGGGGAGGAATATTGGTCGCCATCCCGACCGCAATGCCGGTTGAACCATTAATTAATAAGTTTGGAATGCGAGTAGGCAACACGAGCGGCTCTTGCAAGGATCCATCATAGTTAGGTCCAAAATCAACGGTCTCTTTTTCAAGATCAGCCAAGATTTCATCTGTAAGCTTGTCCATCCTGATTTCGGTGTACCTCATCGCTGCGGCAGAATCTCCGTCGACGGATCCGAAGTTACCTTGTCCGTCGATAAGTGGATAGCGAAGAGAAAAGTCTTGAGCCATCCGAACGATCGTGTCGTAAACAGCGCTATCACCATGTGGATGGTATTTACCGATCACATCCCCGACCACACGAGCAGACTTTTTATACGCTTTATTATAAGTGTTACCTAAATCGTACATCGCGAAAAGCACACGCCTGTGAACTGGCTTTAGTCCATCACGAACGTCGGGCAGAGCACGACCCACAATTACGCTCATGGCATAATCGAGATAAGCTCCACGCATTTCATCTTCAATGTTTACTTGAACGATGCTTTTATTTGGCCCTTTGTTGTCAGGGGTAGTTGTATTGGGTGGTGTTTCCATATTTTTTCTTCTCGCTACTTTGCTTTAAAATTTAAAAAAATTACCATCTATAAATTGCTGAACCCCAAGTAAACCCGCTACCAAAAGCCGCTGATGCTACCAGCATTCCCTTTTTTAGTTTACCTGCGCGCACGGCTTCATCCAATCCAATTGGAATGGTTGCGGCCGTGGTGTTTGCATACTTTTGAATTGTGTTAAAAACCTTCTCTTCTGGAATATTGAACTGCTTGGCAATCATGTCGTTGATTCGAAGATTGGCTTGATGAAACACAAAGAGATCAATGTCTTCAGGTGTAAGTGAGTTTACCTGAAGTGCATTTAGAAGGGTTTCGGGCATCCTTTTCACGGCATGAACAAATACTGTCTTGCCATTCATCTTTGGATACTGTCTCAACTCAAGGAGATCTTGTTCATTAATTCTGTCTTTTCCATTTCCGGTACCCGGAGCTTGGGTCCAAAGCTCATCTGCGAATGTTCCATCGGCATGAATGTGAGTAGAAAGAATATGAGAATCCGTTTTTGCGTCTTTTACAACAGTTGCACCCAACACAACAGCACCAGCCCCGTCACCGAATAAGACGGCGACATCGCGTCCTCTTGTAGTTTTATCCATTCCTTTTGAATGAACTTCGGCTCCAACAATCAATATTTTTTTATAGGTTCCGCTGCGAATAAACTGATCAGCAATAGAAAGACTGTAAATAAATCCTGTACATTGTTGTCGAATATCAAGTGCAGCGATTCCGGGCAGACCCAATTTTTTTTGTACGAAACATGCAGTCCCCGGGAATTCATGATCAGGACTAAGCGTTGCCACAATAATCATGTCAATTTCACTTTTATCAATACCTGCATTTTTAAGTGCACGATTTGCCGCTTCCACACCCAAATCAGAAGTAGATGTGTTTTCATCTACCCAATAGCGCTGTTCAATACCGGTTCTTTGTCGAATCCATTCATCGGATGTATCCATCATGGCTGCGATGTCGTTATTCTTAAAAAGATTCGGAGGAACATACATCCCCGTCGATAAAATTTTGGATCTTAGCATTTAATTTTAACTCCTTTAAACGTCTAGATTTCTTACTTTGAGCGCATTGGTTTCAATGAAGTTACGGCGTGGCTCCACTTCATCACCCATTAAGAGTGAAAACACTTGATCGGCTTGAAGTGCATCTTCAACAGTCACTTGTAAAAGTGTCCGACGTTCTGGATCCATGGTGGTTTCCCAAAGTTGCTCAGGATTCATTTCTCCGAGACCTTTATAACGTTGAATTCCCACTCCATTTTTAGCAAATTCTTGAATCGCCTCAAGGGCAGCTGCCATGGTTTTGTAAGTTTTTGAAACGGTTTCACCCAGTTTAAGCGTAATGTCTCCATCATGAACTTCTTCAGAAATCTTATAATGACTCAGCATCTCTTCGTATTCGATGCTTTGCAAAAGGCCTGAACTAATTTGAGTAACTTTGCTCGTTCCATCAAGACGAGTTCTGATTTTTAAAGAATGGGTGCCGTCTGCTTCTTTCGCCACCGTGGTTTCAGCGGAGTAACCAAGCTTACCTAAGTCTAAAACGAGTTTATCTTTAAGTGCGTTTAGTTTTGATTCATCCCGGAGAACATCTGCGGTGACATGGTTTGCAATCAGTAATTTCAACACTTCAGGATTTGATCTGCGCGAATGTCTTTCAATTGACTTAGTGTATTTTGAAGAGGAGCGAAGAATATTAATTAAGTCTTCTTTTAAAATATCTTTTCCATGAATAGTCACTTTAGCAGAATCGATCCCCGCATTGAGTAAGAATTCAAAAAGCTCTTGCTCATTTTTGAGATACTGTTCACGCGAACCTTTTTTCGCGCGGAAAAGAGGTGGTTGAGCAATATATAAATACCCACGCTCAATAATTGCAGCCATTTGTCGATAAAAGAAAGTGAGAAGAAGTGTACGAATGTGAGACCCATCCACGTCCGCATCGGTCATGATGATAATTTTATGGTAACGAACTTTGTTTGGATCAAAATCATCTTTTCCAATTCCGGCACCTATGGCTGAAATTAATACGCGAATTTCTTCGCTTGAAAGCATTCTATCGAATCGGGCTTTCTCCACATTTAAAATTTTACCCTTGAGTGGAAGCACCGCTTGATTTTTCCGAGAGCGTCCTTGTTTTGCAGAACCGCCGGCCGAATCTCCCTCAACTAAATAAAGCTCGCAAAGCGCTGGATCCCGTTCTTGACAGTCGGCCATCTTGCCGGGAAGGCCGCCAGTATCAAGGGCAGTTTTACGACGAGTCAGTTCACGCGCTTTTCTGGCAGCAATCCGTGCAACTGCAGAATCAATTGATTTTTGAATAATTTTTTTAGCAATAGATGGAGTAACTTCAAAAAGTTTAGTTAAGCGCTCTGAAACCACTTGGCTCACAATACCTTCTACTTCGCCATTTCCTAACTTACCCTTAGTTTGCCCTTCAAATTGAGGCTCAGGGACTTTTACAGAAATAATAGCCGCGAGTCCTTCGCGAATATCTTCGCCTTGTAAACTTTCTTTAAAGTTTTTATTGAGGCCGGTTTCAACAATAAATTTATTAATCACTCGGGTGAGGGCAGTTCTAAAACCTGATACGTGTGTTCCACCTTCAATGGTGTGAATGTTGTTCACATAAGAAGAAACGGTTTCAACATAAGAATCATTCCATTGAAGTGCAACATCAACGACCACTCCGTTCACTTCTTGAGTAAGTGAAATCACTTGTTCATGAAGCGGTTGACGGGATGAATTTAAGAACTCCACAAATTGAATAATGCCACCCTCGGCATAAAATTCTTGCGTGGCGGGATTTTCTACCCGTTCATCGGTAAGTTGAATTCGAAGGCCCTTATTAAGATAAGCAAGCTCTCTGAATCGAGTTGCCAATGTTTCCGAACTGTAAACAAGTGCTTCTTTGAAAATTTCTGGGTCAGGTTTGAAGGTAGTACGAGTTCCGGTTTTATCACTGACACCAATTTCCAAAAGGGGCGTTTGGGTGGCTCCTCTTTTAAAACTCTGAGTAAAAATTTTGCCTTTTTGTTTAACTTCAACTTTCAATGATTCTGAAAGTGCATTCACTACTGAAGCACCTACACCATGAAGACCACCAGATATTTTATAAGCTCCACCTTCTTCATTAAATTTACCTCCGGCATGAAGCTTAGTCATCACCACTTCAACAGCTGAAATTCCCGAAGGGTGCATACCCGTTGGAATTCCACGTCCATCATCTTCTACGGTAACGCTATTGTCGGTATGAATTAAAACCTTAATGCTGGTTGCATGTCCTGCAAGCGCTTCATCGACTGAGTTATCGACGATTTCATATACCAAGTGATGAAGACCTCGAAGGCCTGTATCACCGATATACATTCCCGGCCGTTTACGAACAGCTTCAAGTCCTTCTAAAACTTTGATTTGTTCTGCATTGTAATTTGAATTAACAGTTGTACTCACGATTCCATCCTTGTAATTTGCCCTTGATTCATTTTTACTGATTTACCTCGCGATTCAAAACCGCTGGTTAAATCGTCAGTTGAAGTTACAAAAATTTGTAGCTTCGAATCTTTTAAATAATTCAACAAAAACCCCCTGCGTGCCTGATCTAACTCCGATGAAAAATCATCGATAAGTAATACTGGCTGAACTCCTGATTTTTTTCTGAACTCTTCTAGTTCAGAAAGTTTCAAGGCCAGCAAAAAAGATCGGATCTCACCTTGTGAACCTAGATTCAGCAAACTAGCCATGTTCGCTTCTCCCTCAGACCCTTCCACCCCGAAAACAAGATCATCTCGGTGCGGGCCAACTAAACTGCTTCTTCGTACCCGTTCTTGGGTACTCAGAGCGGCTAATTTTTGATCTAGATTTTCCACTAATTTTTGTACCGAGGGCAGCTCAAAATGTCCAGTAAAATAGAGGGGTTCACTAGTTTTATAACCCAAAATGACGCGCTGTTGTTTTGGCGCAATTTTTTTCATGAATTCTAAAATAAAAGGACTGAGTCTCTGGAGGTAATCCAGACGACTGAAATGAACAAAAGCGCCTTCAATTACGAGTTTTTCATTCAGTATTTTTAGTAAGGATAGGTCAATTGGCCCGTCTTGTTTTAAAAGTGCATTTTTCTGATCTACAATTTTTTGATACCTTTTTAAAATACTCATGTACTCGGGATTCTCACTCGAGATGACTTGATTCAGATAGTTTCTACGAAAAGCAGGTTCAGCCCTAATCAAATCCGTTGAAGTGGGGTTCAAGTTGATGGCATGAAACTGAATGGGGGAGTGCTCTAATTTTACACCAAAGTAATCGATAGAGCTTTTGGCAAGCTTTTGATTGATATAAGCCTTTTTCTCAAAACGGGATGGCCCCGCTACGAGGTCTACCTTTAATTCTGCTGAAGTATTTCCATCTATGAGGAAAGTTCCCTTCACTGAAGCAAAAGTGCTCCCTGAGCGAAGCAGGGCTTCCAGATCTGAATCCCTGAACGATCTCAAGTTACTTAAAAGATAGATCGATTCTAAAATAGAGGTCTTGCCTTGAGCATTTTGGCCATGAATGAAATGAATTCCATGGTCGCAGTCGAGTGCAATTTCTTCAATATTTCTAATATTTTTGATGAGGAGCTTTTTGAGCTTCAAGTGTGAATGACTAAATTCTCATCGGCATGATCACATAACAATGATTTTTGTGACCAGCGGTTTGTATAAGCCCGGGTTTGGTTTTATCTTTAAAATTAAATTCAATGTCAGATTCTTTCATGACTTCCAGACAATCTAAAATATATTTTGCATTAAAACCTATTTCAAAAGACTCACCATGATAATCGATGCTGATCTCATCCTTAGCTTCTCCCATATCAGGATTTGAAGAAGTTACAGAAAGTAAACCATCTTGAATATTCAGTTTTACTCCCTTGCTTTTTTCATGGGCCATTAAGGATACTCTTTTCAAAGCTCCTAATAAGTCTTCTCTTTTTAGTTTTGCAATTTTATCTAAACTTTGAGGAATCACTTGCCTATAATCAGGATAGTCGGCTTCAATCAATCTAATAAAAAGGAAGGCAGTTTCTGATTTGGCGTAGAGATAGCCTTTTTCAAAAGCAATACCAATGTTCTTCGTTCCTTGGAGAATCTTATGAAGTTCAGATAATCCTTTTTTAGGAATGACTACTCCTCGTTTGAGTTCAATCGGTTTTGCGAATACTTCATGATCAATATATGAAAGTCGATGACCATCCGTTGCTGTCATTCTCATCATTCCACTTGGAAGAACTTCTAGGTAAACACCATTCAAATGATATCGAGTAGCATCGGTAGAAACTGCAAATTCTGTTTTATCGATCATTTCACTTAATCGTTCCGAATTAGCGTAAGTATAATTTTTTTCTTCAAACAAAGGTAAGGTTGGATAACCGTCAGCAGAAATACTCACTACATTAAATCGAGCCTTTGCACAGGTGATCTCAACCCAATGATTTGGTTTTAAGTTAAATGTCATTGGCTGATTAGGAAGTTCTTTAGTGATGTCTAAAATATGCTTAGTAGAAAGTGTCAGTCTGCCTGGTTCATCTATTTTTGCATCAAGAGTGATTTGAATGCCTACCTCAAGATCTGTTCCACTCAGTGTGAGCTTGTCATTACCATTTTCTTTTTTTACTTCAAAAAGAATATTTCCAAGAATCTCCATGGTGTGTTTCTTCTCAATGACTGTTGAGATTTTCTGTAATGCGTTTAAGAGCTGTTCTCTTTGAATACTGAATTTCATATTTAATCCACCACCTTGAATTATTTTGTCTCTCATAAAATCATATATATATAAAGATCATAGTAGTAGTAGTGCTGTGAATGCGGGGGATAAGTGATATAACCATTTGTAATTACTATATAATATTGGTTTATGACTGGAGTATAACTCCAGGGGGATAAAAATGAGTGTTTTGGGGATAACTTCAATTTGGATTGAAAACCTTACTTTTTGGTCCCTATTCACCAAATTATCCACCGTTTTTATCAATGCCGACCTGCAGCTAACAATTTCCATCTTTTTTTTGATGTCGAAATTGAACTTATCCCAAAAGTGATCCACTTATCCTGGTGAATGCTTGGTGAATAGTGGGGGGTAAAAACTAGAAAAATTTTGTTTTGGGGGATAATATTCATAACTAATTGTAATTTAATAAGAAATTTAATTCACAAACAAGGGGGATAAAATGGTGAATAGAATGACCAGAAACTAAAGTTGACCGCTGATGGTCTCAACGTTCCGTTTGAGGCCGAGGTCCGTTTCCAGTTCCATTTGTATTTTCTTATGAGCATGAACTGCAGTGGAGTGATCCTTGCCAAAAATGAGACCGATTTCTCTGAACCCTAGATGGGCATAGTGACGAATGAGGTACATTGCAATTTGTCTGGGTTCTGAGTAAATTTTCGCTCTTGAAACACCCTTAATATCTTTTAGTTTGATATTAAAATGCTTACACACGCCGGTCAGGATGGATTCCACATGAAACTCTTGTCCCTCTTCAGGAATGGAAGCCTGAAGAACTTGTTTAGCAAGGTCGAGCGTGATTTCAGAACCAGTGAGCGATGCATATTGTTGGAGCTTCACGAGTGATCCATGCAGATTACGAACTGTATCCTTGATGTAGGTTCCTAAAAAAGTAGCGACTTCGTCTGGTAAATAAATATCATCTGATTCCGCTTTGGCTTTCAAAATTGCAATTCTAGTTTCAATTTCTGGAGCCCGAATATCTGCGACCAAACCCATTTCAAAACGTGTGCGAATTCTCTCCTCAAGCCCATCGATATCTTTGGGTGCTTTATCTGAAGTAAGGACAATCATTTTTTTCAAACTATGTAGGGTATTAAAAGTATGGATAAATTCTTCTTCAGAACGATCTTTTCCCACAATAAATTGGACATCATCTATTAAGAGTAAATCTACATTTTCGCGGTATTTAGCCCTAAAATCGCCTGGGTTTTTGTGTTGTATGCTTTCAATAAATTCATTTACAAATTTCTCAGCGGAGACAAAGTATGCACGGATATGTGGATTCTTCTTTTTTAGGTGGTTCCCAATGGCATGGAGCAGGTGGGTTTTACCCACAGCAGGAGGACCGTAAATAAAGAGCGGGTTAAATTGAACTGCTGGATTCTCAGCAGTAGAAAATGCAGATGCGTAAGCAAATTGATTTGAAGGTCCTACTATATAGTTATCAAAAGTGAGGTGAGTATCGATATGATCAAAAAGGTCTTGAGAGGAATTGGTTTTAAAGCCCCCTGTTTTAATGGGCGACCGTGAAGGAGTCGTCATTTCAATTGAAGGATGAGTGAAGTCAGTTAATCGTGGTGGCGCAAGAGGATTGCTCACTCCAATGGTGGGAATAGAAACTGCTACTGTAGGTGAAGTATTTAGCTTGGATGCCGCAACTTCATCAGCAACTTGTGCTTGGGACACTTCTATCGAAACTTCACAGCTTTCTCCAAGTACATAGGTAACGGCACTTTCAATTTCACTTCTAAAAATGGAGTTAATATAATTTGCGTAGTAATTATTTGGGGCGGAGAGGAGTACCCTCACTCTTCCCGGACCAAGGCGCTCGGCTTTGTCCCATTTTAGCGCATCTAGCCAGAACTTAACCTCATTTGGATTCTGATGGTTTTGAAGTATATGACTATACGTTGTTGCCCAAAGATTTGTATGGTTCATTTATAAAGCTACCCTAATATTGAATGACTGACTTTAACTAGCACGATCCTGACATGCTGACAACCCGGGGGTTTTGCTAATTTGAATGAATACTCAAGACCTCCTATATTCAATAGTTGACAAGTAGGCCCAAAATCCGATAAAACCTTCAATTCTAGACAATCGATTGAAAAGGAATTTTTACTATGAAACGTACATATCAACCCTCTCGTAAGAAGAGAACGAAAACTCACGGTTTTCGTGCAAGAATGGCTACAGCAGGTGGCCAAAAAGTACTCAAGCGTCGCCGCACCCGCGGACGCAAGCGCTTAGTTCCAACTGTCGCAGCTAAGTAATCTTGGTTTTATAGTTTAGTGAATGGTGATACCGGACGCTAAGTTATTAACTTATGAAACACTAAAGTGCTTACTTGGCGGAACGCTCGGTAAATGATCAGGCTGGATTTTAAAGCAATTACCTGGCGGTAATATTATTATGGATTATCCAAAAAGCGCAAGAGTTCGAAAAAGACAAGAATACCTTAATTTTTTTCAAAAAAGCGATGTTAAGCGCTTAGATTCATGCACAATTTTTAGAATCCAAAACAATGTGGATCAAGCACGGCTTGGAATCACGGTGAAGTCACGCGTGAACAGTGTCTACAGAAATAAACTCAAACGACAAATTAAAGAAGTGTTTCGACTCTACCGATGTGAAATGAAATCTTTCGATTATAATGTAGTGGTCCCAGGACATATCAAAGTAGATTACCAAACGCCAAAGAAGGTGAGACAGACTTTGGAGCGGATTTGGGCACATGCGAATATTTTTTAAATTATATCAAAAATTAATTTCTCCCCTTTTTCATGGATTTTCTAGTACATTTAGTGGAAATCCATATAACGGATGTAAGTTTGAACCCACCTGTTCTTGTTATTGTGAACAGGCGATTGAAAAACATGGACTCATTCGTGGAAGCATTAAAAGTATTTGGCGCATTTTAAGATGTCATCCGTTCTCAAAATCAGGAGGGTACGACCCCATATGAAAAACACAGCTTTGACACCCATTTTATTATCGACACTTTTATTCTTCGGATTAAATGTGAATTCATTCGCGGAAGATGCCGTGATTGGATCAGCGGTCGCTTCAACCTCAAAATACTCTGTTGCACTTCCTCACTCCGCTGTGGAAATAGACAATGGGTCATTCTGGATTCGCAAATGGTCCATGAATGAACCAACAGGAATTGATTTAAAAAGCATTACCAATTTTGACAGTGGACTCCTCATGACTTTCTCAGGAGGTGACTTCACTTATTTGAACGGCCAAGTAGCTAATTCGCTTCAAAACACAAACGCCTCTACTTATGACTGGCGATATAGTGATGCGAATGTGGATTACCACCGCACGTATGAGCTTCAAGGCGATACCGTTTCGGTGAATGTTGCTATTCAATTCAAACAAAAAGCGCCCGCAAAAGCCTTTTTAAATCTCGTATCTAAGGGCGGCAAGGACGATCCAGAGGCGAGAGATCGTGAACTCTTTTATTTTACCAACAGCAAAATTGAACGTCATCTTGTAGATAAAAATATTGATGCGACAGAGGTTTCTACCCCAGTCAAATGGATGGGTGCAGGTAGCAGATATTTTATTTTTACAGTGATTCCAGATGGAATCACCGCAGAGAAGCTTCTTGTGCAAAGTACCGGCCCTCAAAACGCGCAGGCATCACTTCAGTTTCCAGTAGTGAACCAACAATTGAATTTGAAATTTAAGGTGGTATTTGTTCCCAAAAAACTGGATGTACTACGCGCCATTGATCAAAGCTTAGATACGACCGTTAATTTAGGCTTTTTCACCTTCATCGCTTATCCTATTCTTTGGGCGCTCAAATATATTTTTGGGTTTGTTCATAATTATGGAATTGCCATTATTATCCTGACCGTTATCATTAAAATTCTCACTTTCCCACTCGTCTTGAAGAGCATGAAGGGCGCTAGAAAAATGGCTGAGTTTCAGCCAAAAATGAAAGCACTTCAAGATAAACACAAGGATGACAAAGCGGCTCTGAATCGCGAAATGATGGTGCTCATGAAGGGTTCTGGATATAATCCGATGGCGGGTTGTCTGCCAATGCTTCTTCAAATGCCAATTTTCTTCGCACTCTATAGTGTACTTTATGCAGCGGTTGAACTTTACCGAGCTCCATTCATTTCTGATTCTTTTTGGATTCATGATTTGTCGGCTAAGGATCCTTATTTTATCACCCCGGTTCTCATGACCTTGGTGATGTTCGCACAGCAAAAACTAACCCCTCCGGCGCCAGGGATGGATCCTGCACAACGGAAAGTGATGCAATTCATGCCCCTGATGTTCGGTGGATTCATGCTCACCACGCCTGCGGGTCTTTGTGTGTATATGTTCGTAAATGCGTTTTGCAGTGTACTTCAGCAACAGTACTTAAATAAAAAACTAGGAGTTCCTGGAAATGTCTCAGGAATTGCAACCAGCTTCTAAGAAAAAACACTTAGATCCTGCTGGATATTTATCAGATAAAACAATCGCCGCACTCTGTTCTCCAACGGGTGGGGCGATTTGTATTTTAAGACTCTCGGGGGAGAGTGCATTTAAGATTACTGAAAAGATTACTGGGATTGTTCTAATTAAGGATTTGGATCGGAGAGCTACACGGGTGTGGATTCATGACGACCAAGGAAAACGCATTGACGATGCCATCCTGATTCCATTTTTTAATCCCAGATCCTTTACTGGTGAAGACGTGGTTGAGTTTTTCCTTCATGGAAGTTCGATTATCGCGCAAAAAGTACTCGATTTGATGTTTTCAAATGAAGCACGTTTGGCCCTTCCTGGTGAGTTTTCATTTAGGGCGGTTAAAAACGGAAAAATGATGTTATCGCAGGCAGAAGCTGTAAAAGAGTTGATTGCTGCGGAAAACGATTTCGCCTTAGATCTAGCGATTGAGAAACTATCCGGCTCTCAACATGTACTCATCGACCAGATTCGAACGGATCTGATGCAGCTAGTGACCCTTTCTGAGGTGGGTATCGATTTCTCAGACCAAGACATCGACGAAGTCAGTCTTCCAAGGTTAAAAATGAGACTCATTGAAATTATTAAATTGTTGAATCATTTGATGGGAAGTTTTGATCGAGGAAAACGGTTTTTAGACGGCATTCCCGTTTCCATTTTTGGCCTTCCGAATGCTGGAAAATCTTCCTTTTTTAACTCTTTACTGGGAGAGGATCGTTCAATTGTTTCAAATATTCCGGGCACCACGAGAGATGTAGTGAGAGAGAAATTGAATCTTCGGGGGGAGCACGGGTATGTTTCCTTTAAATTGTCAGATACAGCAGGACTTCGTAAAAGCGGCGATGAGATTGAGGAAATTGGTATTGAACGTTCCTTAAAAGCTGCGAAAGACGCAGACTTAATTTTAGTTATCATTGATGGTGTGGACCCCAATGTCGCAGAAGCGACGAGATTTTTAGAAAAACTTGCCACCGAAACCGAATTGGGCCGCAAAAGGTTTATTGGAGTGACTACCAAAAAGGATCTTCTTTTCGAAACTGAAACTGAGGAATTGAATAATGCAATCTCGAGTTTAAATACAGTTCTGAAAATAGATCAGTGGTATTCAGTTTCATCAGTGAATTTAGAGGGGATCACCGAAGTGGCCCAAAGAATGACTGCGCTCGCTGAAGGGTTTTTAGAACGAAGTCCAGGAGAGGTGCTTCTCACTCAATTTGAGCATGTACAGGCAGTAAAGAAATCATTAGAATGTTTGAAGAGAGCAATGAATGAGGCTTCTGATTTAGTATTATTTGCGACAGATGTGAGACACGGCATGAATGAGCTTGGTCCTTTGATTGGCGAAACGTTGCCAGATGATGTGCTCGGTAAAATTTTTTCAGACTTTTGTATAGGTAAATGAGGATAAGATGGAAATTAAAGTAATAGGTGTAGTGGGCGCAGGACAAATGGGGCAAGGAATTGCTCAAACAGCGGCACAAAGTGGTTTTGAAGTACTGATTGCTGATCAAAGCATTGAGTCCGCGAGTAAGGGGATTCAAAAGATTAAAGCTCAATTCGACAAATTAATCGAAAAGCAAAAAGTGACGAATGAGCAAGCGAATCATGTTCTTTCATTACTAAAACCGGTGGCATCACTTTCAGACTTAAAGAACTGTGGCCTGATCATTGAAGCGGCATCGGAAAATATCAATTTAAAAAAGAAGATTTGGCAGGAATTGGATGTAAGTGTAAAGACGGATTGTTTATTTGCAACGAACACGTCGTCCATCAGCATTACTGAGCTTGCTGCCGCCACCAAACGCCCCAGCCAATTTGCTGGGATGCATTTTATGAATCCAGTTCCGGTGATGAAACTGGTTGAAGGAATCAGCGGAATTCAAACGTCGAAGGAAACATTTTTAGCTATTCGCCAAGTGGCTGAAAAAATGGGTAAAACTTTCGTTGAAGTAAAGGATATGCCTGGTTTTGCGGTAAATCGAATTCTCATGCCAATGATTAATGAAGCCGTTTTTGTTTTATACGAAGGAATTGCATCGGTTGAAGATATTGATACTTCGATGAAACTAGGGACAAATCAGCCCATGGGGCCGCTTACTCTCGCCGACTTTATTGGTCTGGATACTTGTCTCGCCATCATGGAAGTGCTCTACGATGGATTTTCAGACTCTAAATACCGTCCCTGTCCTCTGCTAAAACAATATGTAACTGCTGGTTGGTTAGGAAAAAAATCGGGTAGGGGATTTTATCAATACGAGCAAGTAAAATGAATTTGAAAACGGAAAAGAAAGCATTTTTATTAATTCTCTCCTTTTCTATCCTGATTTTATTTGCCCAAACGAGAAGTTTTTTACTTTTAGTGGATGGCTTAACTTATACAGCCCTCGCCAAAAATATTTTAAGAACGGGTGATTGGTTTACACTTCACTATTCGCCCGAACAGTATATTAATTTTTATCAACATCCTCCGCTCGCGATTTGGTTGCAGGCCCTTGTTTTTAAATGTTTTGGTTTTAGTGAAGCCATCGCAAGAGTTTTGCCCGCCACCCTCGGTGTACTGACCGTGGTTGCAGTTTTTCTTTTTACTCGCGCTCGTTTCGGTTTAACTCAAGCCTTTTACGCAAGCTTCGTACTTTTGTCTTCAACGCGATTTGTGAAGTGGGGGAGTAATTTTTATCTTGATGGAATTTTGGTTTTTTTTTGTTTTACTAGCTTTGCGCTTTGGTTGAGTGTTCTAGAGGGCAATGCAATAAAGGAAAGTAGAAAACCGCTGGTCGCTCTCCTGTCTGGGTTTTTAATTTCTTGCGCATTTATGACCAAGGGAGTAATTGCGTTTTCAATTCTGGGAGTGAGTGTAGCCAGCCTCATCTTTTACTTATCAGCAACTAATCTACGTTATTTACTTTTGTATGGAATTGGTATTGCGACGCCCTTATGTCTTTGGATTCAGTTTGCGCATGGTTGGGATTATCTTCAAAACTACTTTTCGGGAAGCGTTGCTTCTCGAGTAAATTCGGGACTGTCGCTTGAACACTCCATTCATCCCTGGAGAAATATTTATAAACTATGGTGGCCGTGGTGGCCTTTATTTGTCCTTTCAGTGGTGGCCGCAGTTCGACAATTACGTGCTAAGAAGCCACTATTATTTATCATATTAGTTGGTGCCTTATCGTTTCCGATCGGTTTTAGTTTTGGGTCTGTATATCTCGAACACTACCTCACTCCATTTTATCCTTTTGCCGCAGTTTTAGTGGGGGTTCAGCTCGCAGCTTTTCTTCCTGAATTGAATGAGAAGGGTTTATCTTGGGGTTACGGACTTTTGTTGGTAGCCAGTCTTTTTGTAGCGACCATAGCTCCTACGATGCATGAGCCTAAATTTACAGCTCCTGTCCTTTGGGTGAATGAAGTGAATAAGCTATCTTTAGAAAAGAGAACAAGTATTCATCAGTTGGCATTTACGGAAGCATCGGGTGATCTATGGCTCGTCTTGGCGACGGTAATGGGCAAAACGGATTGGCAGGCAATAGGAAATTTTTCTTTAACAAGAGAATCAACTCCCTACACCGTGTTGATTTCAAGGAAGGGCGAAGTAGTTTCTTCGTCGTGGTCGCCAGTACCTTGTCTCTTTGTGGAGGGGTTTCAGGCCCACGCCTCTAAGGAATTAGACCTTTGCCGATAATCCGCTCCTGTGATTAAATAAGCGAAGTAAGGAAAATTATGGACTACTCAAAATCTTGGCCGAATCTCAACGAATCTCAAATTATGCTCATGGATCAAATTCACCAATTTGCTCAAGAAGTGGTAGCGCCAGTTGCGTCTCATCACGATCAAACAGGTGAGTTTCCCACAGCGAACATCAAACAGATGGGTGAAATGGGATTAATGGGAATGATGGTTGATGAGAAGTGGGGCGGGGCCGGACTTGATACCGTTACCTATGCGATGGCAATGGAGGCGATTTCTGCTGCTTGTGCATCTACGGGTGTGATTATGTCCGTGAATAACTCACTTGTTTGCGCGCCTATTAATGCTTATGGAAATGATCTGCAAAAGGAAAAATATTTAAGGCCTCTCGCCAGCGGCCAGAAATTGGGCTGTTTTGCGCTTTCTGAACCGGGTCACGGATCCGATCCAGCCGGCCTCAAGTGCAGATTTGAGAAAGTTCCGGGTGGTTACAAGATTAACGGTTCGAAAAATTGGATTACGAATGGACGCGAAGCAGATTATTGTATTTTATTTGCTTCAGTAAATCCTGATCTCAGACACAAAGGCATTTCAGCTTTTATTGTTGATACGAAACTAAAGGGCTTCAGCGTTAATAAACTTGAGGACAAACTGGGGATCACCGCTTCCTCTACTGCGTCTCTTTTTTTCGATGACGTGATCGTTCCTGATGAATGTATTTTAGGTAAAGAAGGCGATGGATTTAAAATCGCGATGAATACTCTAGATGGCGGCCGAATTGGTATTGCTTCTCAGGCTCTTGGAATTGCTATGTGTGCAACGGAAGCATCAAAGAAGTTCGCGATGGAGCGAGAGCAGTTTGGTGCTCCAATTGCAAAACTTCAGGCGATTCAATTTTATATTGCCGAAATGACTACCCGACTTCAAGCTTCGCGGTTGTTGACGTGGTTTGCAGCTCAACGAAAAGATCAAGGACTTCCCTATGTAAGGGAAGCTGCGATGGCTAAACTTGCTGCGGCCGAAGCTTCAATGTGGATTGCTACTAAAGCGATTCAAGTTCATGGTGGTTATGGATATACGAAAGAGTATGTCGTTGAACGGAATTTTAGGGATGCAAAAATTACCGAGATTTACGAAGGAACGAGTGAAATCCAAAAAATTGTGATTGCAGCGAGTGAACTTACTAAAAAGTAATGACAAAGAAAAGTCTTCCGAATGGAACTGTTTTTTTGTGGAATGCTCGGTTTATAAAGCTTGATCATTAGAGAGCACAGTGACCAGAGCTGCCTGGGTGCCGGCAGCAGTGGAAAGTAAACTTTTAATCTTGTCACACAGAGGTGAGATATCTTCAGAACTAACCGTCACTTGATTTCCTGACTTCACGTCTTTGGCTATGCAACTCACAGAGGAATAGTTGGCATTGAATTCATCACAATGGCTCTCAATGACTTTGAAATTGGCAGAGACCGCATCAATATCCCCATTCGGTTGGTTTGAAAGACTTTGAATTTCGGAAGAGATCGAATTGTATGACTCGACAAACGTTGCGTTACAAGTTCCGTCGCCATTGACGCCGGGTTGGTCCTTGCACCCTGCAAGGGACAGGATGAATATTCCAGCCACTAAGATATGTTTCTTCATGAGGACTTTCCTAAATTGATCAAAAGCTTTTAGCCAAGGAGGCAGAGAAACGCAAGCTCAAAACAACTGATTGCGTCAAGAATTCATTTTCATCGTAAACTTGCTTGATTCTTAACGTTTGTATACTTTTATGGAGAGGAAATTTATGTCGAATCAAACAGAGAATAATGTGAACAAGAAAATTGCTGGAGCCCGAGTGGAGTGGGAAAAACGCCGCGAACAGATTGAGAAGAAATCGCCACCGCGCGCGGTCCGTCCGACCACTCTCAGTGACATGGAAGTTCCTCTTCTTTCAACGCCGGATGATTTAGAGAAAATAGATTTTAATTATGAACGTGATCTCGGTTTTCCGGGTGAATATCCCTTCACCCGTGGCGTTCAACATAATATGTATCGGGGAAAACTATGGACAATGCGGCAGTTCGCTGGATTTTCTTCTCCAGAAGAGACGAATAAGCGATTTAAACTACTATTGGAACAAGGGCAGACTGGCCTATCTACCGCATTCGATATGCCAACGCTCATGGGCTATGATTGCGATTCTCCTAAATCACTGGGTGAGGTGGGGAAGTGCGGAGTTTCAATTTCTTCGCTCGAAGATATTGAAGACTTATTTAAAGGGATTCCACTTGGCGATGTCACAGTATCGATGACCATCAATGGCCCAGCAATTGTTATTTTAGCCATGTATTATGCGATGGCTGATAAACAGGGGGTTCCACGCGAAAAAGTGAGAGGAACACTTCAGAATGATATTTTAAAAGAATATATAGCTCAAAAGGAGTGGTTATTTCCGATTGAGCCCGCAGTAAAGCTGGTCATCGATACAATTGAATATGGGACTAAAAATTACTTAAATTGGAATACCGTTTCGATTTCTGGGTACCATATTCGTGAAGCGGGGGCGACTGCAATTCAAGAGCTTGCTTTTACACTTGCGGATGGAATGGCTTATGTTGAAGAATCGATCAAACGCGGAATGGATGTTGATGATTTTGCCCCAAGGCTTTCGTTCTTTTTTGATGTTCATAATGATTTCTTCGAAGAAATAGCTAAGTTCAGGGCTGCTAGACGAATTTGGGCTAAGATGATGAAAGAGCGTTATCACGCAAAGAACCCAAAATCCTGGATGCTTCGCACCCATGCACAAACGGCAGGGGTATCTTTAACTGCGCAGCAACCGATGAATAATGTGGTTCGAGTTGCGATTCAGGCAATGGCTGGCGTTTTGGGAGGGGTAAATTCCTTACACACTAATTCAATGGATGAAACCTTGGCTCTTCCAACTGATGATGCAGTAGTGGTCGCGTTGCGCACGCAACAAGTGATCGCAGAAGAGAGTGGGGTAGCAAATTATGCCGACCCACTCGGCGGATCTTATCTGGTTGAATCATTGACGAGCAAAATTGAAGCAGAGGCGCTTGAGTATATTCGTAAGATTGATGAAATGGGCGGGATGATTAAAGCAGTTGAAAATGGTTACCCCCAGGCGGAGATTGCAAATAGTGCGTATCATTTTCAACGGCAACTAGAGACGAAAGAAAAGGTAATGGTCGGAGTAAATAAGTATCAAATGGTCGAGAAAAAGAGACAAATTGATACACTTTATTTAGATCGGGCAGTGGAGAAACGCCAAGTGGATAAGCTGAAGGCTCTGAAGGCGAGACGAAATTCCGCTGAAGTTTCGCGAACACTTAATTTAATTAAAAGTGATGCGAAAAGTGGCAAAAATGTAATGCCGTCAATGATCGAGGCAGTAAAGGCATACGTCACGCTTCAAGAAGCCTGTGATGCACTTCGTTCGGTCTATGGCGAATATCGCGAGGATGGTAAATTTTAAATGTTCATTTACAATAGTTTTGAAAATTTGAGTTGAAATAACTTAAATTTATTCGCATTAATTATTATTTAAAATTTATTTACAAAAAATTTCTTCTTTGATATTTTTGATTGCCCAGTTCGGGAAATTTAAAAATTTGGTTTGGTGTAGTTCCTTCGCAGGATCTCACCTAGAGGAAGCTCGAGTCGCTCATCATCTGTTGATCTACTTCTTTGTGATGCGGCTTGGGCTTCCATTTTGCTACTGGTGCAAAATAGCTCAAGTAAGGCTCTAAAAAAAAAACACTTTATTACGCGTCACACAAAGTCTTCGTTATTACAAAACATAATTAAATTAATGTGTTGGCACTTTTATTGCTTATTCATATTTTGACATGAGTGTTCAAGTAACTTTTTTAAAAAATATCTGCACAGGAATTCCAATTCCCACTTGTGAATTTCCCCCCAGTACAGCCTGTGCAGATATTTCCCTTATTCATGATCATGATTTTTTTAAATTAACCATAATTCTGCCGCCACAGCAGTTAGCTTTTGCAAGCCACAGGTGAAAGTGAAGAAAGTGAGGTGAAGTAATGTTAGCCGTGGTGGCTCTGTTTTTTCGTTCTGCCGCTCGTACAAGTTTTATTGCATATTCTTCGTAATCAAAAATCGGACAGAAAATCTTAAGGCCTCTCCTGGGCTTAGTCTTAGGGGTTGTTCTAAGCCGATCTTTTAGATCGGTTAACCATGGGTGGAGAAATTGTGGCTCTCTGCTCATGGTTTTTTTATTTAATATCAATGGGTTATAGTTTTTTTAATGGTTTTGTTATGGTCAACGAATTTTGTTTAATGTTGATTTCCTTAAAGATTTCAGTCGCTTATATTATTAAATCAGTATAATATTCGATTGAAATTATATAGAAGGTGAATTTTATGAGCACAGCTATTACGCCACTTCCATCTAGAAACAAAATTCGTGTACTCATTGCAAAGCCGGGGTTGGATGGCCACGATCGTGGAGCGAAAGTGATCGCGCGCGCGCTCCGTGATGCGGGTTTTGAAGTTATTTATACTGGCCTTCATCAAACGCCAGAGATGATCGTACAGGCTGCAATTCAGGAAGACGTTCATGTGGTTGGCTTGAGCATACTTTCGGGAGCCCATAACGCATTGGTTCCGGAAGTGATTAATGGAATAAAGGGAGCAGGGCTGACTGACGCTTTATTTTTAGTGGGCGGGATTATTCCTGATGAAGATTTTGTTTCCTTAAAAGCAGCTGGAGCGCATTTAGTATTCACCCCAGGCACCTCTTTAGAGGAAATTATTACTGCGATCGACAAAAACGCACCGAAACGCTGATCTCTTCGAAGTATAGGTATTATGACTACGATAAATTATGATGTACTGGTAATTGGCGGAGGGCATGCCGGATGTGAGGCAGCCCACGCGTCGGCTCGTCTTGGCGCTCGGACCGCGATGATCACTCTTGATGTCTCTAAAATTGGGAGCATGTCTTGCAATCCCGCCATTGGTGGTCTTGCAAAAGGACAGTTGGTAAAAGAGGTCGATGCACTGGGTGGGATAATGGGTCAGATTACTGATCAATCTACTATTCAGTTTAGACGACTTAATTCAAGCAAGGGGCCCGCAGTCCGGTCCTCGCGCGCGCAATGTGATAAGCTGAAATATGCTAAAAACATGCAAATTTTGCTCTCAAAAGTACCCAATCTCACCATTATTGAAGGGGAAGTTTTAGGACTGATGATTGATGGAAGTCGAGTAGTGGGTGTGAAAATACCTGGCGGGCAAATTACCGCAACGTCTGTTGTCATTACGTCCGGTACTTTTTTGAAAGCGATCATGCACCGAGGCTTTGAGCAGGAGGAGGGTGGAAGGCTAGGAGATAAATCTTCGAAAACACTGAGTGATGATTTGTTGTTGTTGGGATTGAAGTTGCGTCGGCTCAAAACCGGTACTCCACCGCGCTTGCATAAAGACTCTATCGATTGGTCAGTTACCATTCCTCAGCCGGGTGATGATTTGCTCATTCCTTTTTCATTTTATCATCGTCCAAGTCCGTACCCGTTTTTGCCTCAGGTGAATTGTTTTTTAACGTACACCAATGAGAAGACTCATGCGGTTATTGAAAAGAATATTGGTCTTTCAGCAATGTATAGCGGAGCAATCACTGGGATTGGTCCACGTTACTGTCCTTCGATAGAAGATAAAATTACTCGTTTTAAGGACAAGACCCAGCACCAACTTTTTTTAGAGCCCGAAGGTCTTGATGTAGATGAAATTTATGTGAACGGAATTTCAACATCTTTACCAAAAGAGATCCAAGAAGAGTTTGTTCACACTATTCCCGGACTAGAAAAGGCGAAATTTATTCGTTACGCCTATGCGGTTGAATACGATTCCGTGGACGCAAGACAACTCAAGAGAACACTTGAGTGTAAAGATGTACCAGGATTGTTCTTCGCAGGTCAGGTAAATGGAACCTCAGGATACGAGGAGGCGGCGGGGCAGGGAATTGTTGCCGGCATTAATGCGGCGCATAAAGCACTCGAGAAGCCCGAGTTCTCGTTGACCAGGCTTGATGGCTATATAGGTGTAATGATTGATGATTTGATCTTAAAGGGGTCTGATGAGCCTTATCGTATGTTCACTTCAAGAGCTGAATATCGTTTGCTACAAAGAGAAGACAATGCTGATTTAAGGCTTTCTCCTAAGGCAATTGATATTGGGCTATTGGATGAGTTTTCAAAGGCCCGCTTTTTCTGGAAACAAGAAGCAATTGAGAAATTGAGAAGTGAGATGAGCACTACTTTTTTTTATCCCACTGAAGAGACCAATAGAAGTTTTGAATCGGTAGGAATCTCTGCCCTTAAAGATAGAGTTTCGGCGGCAGCTTTGTTACGTCGGCCAGAAGTGAATTTCGTTACGCTCAAGTCACTTGGTTACACTACCCTGTTGGAGGATGCTGATGTATTCGAGCAAATTGATATTCAGATTAAGTATGAGGGTTATATTCAAAGGGACATGGACCTGCTTCAGGGGGTTCGGAATGCTGAGCACCTGATTATTCCCGGTGAATTGGACTACGCAGCCATCCCCGGTATCTCGAACGAGATTAGAGGAAAGCTCAAAGAAGTAAGGCCGGAAAACTTGGGACAAGCATCTCGGGTTCAAGGGGTGACACCAGCTGCGGTAGCCACACTGATGATTTTCATTAAGAGTAAATATAAGAAGGCGAATGCGCCAGTTAGCAGACAAATATTATGAGTTTAAGCGCACTTGATTTTTATCCCTTCATTTCGGCAAAAAATAGTGGATTATCTACCGAACAGATCCGGAAGGCTGCCCAATTCGCCGAAATTCTCCACCGAGAGAACGAATTGCAGAATTTAACTCGTATTACGGGCATAGAAGAGTTTTATGATGGTCATTTATTGGACGTAATTGAGCTAATGAAGCTAGAAGGCCTAGGTAAAAGGATACTAGACATTGGATCTGGATGTGGAGTTCCTGCTTTATTGGCCGCCGCAATTGATTTGGACCCTAATAGGGTGTGGTTTTTAACAGAGTCAGAGAAAAGCAAGGCCGAATATTTAAAGCTTTCAACACAAGAGCTTGGTTTAAAGCGAGTATCCACGCTTTCAGATCGTGTTGAAAGCGTAATACAGGTAATAAAGCCCGACACCGTGATTGCAAGAGCTGTCGGAAAGGTAGATAAAATTGCTGGTTGGATTTCAAATTGTTCCACGTGGAACAATTTGATTCTTTTCAAGAGTAAGGGCTGGGAAGAAGAGTGGGCGGAAGCCAAAAACACCAGATTTGGCAAAAAATTGACGGTTACTCATACTCATGAGTACTCTAGTGGAGACAAGTATAGAGTTTTGATTACTCTAAAGAAAAAGTAAAAATGGATAATCTTTTTTGTTGATATCCATTTTTTTATAGGTAGAATTTTCCTATTAGTAGTAAAAATTTTTAAATTATAAGTAAGAAATTGTTCCTCACCGCAACCACACAAAATCATTGAATAAAATCAGTGATGCGAAGGACAATCTCAAAAAAAAGGGGGAATAAACGCACTAAAGGCGTTGTCCCCTTTTTTATTTACTAAAAATGATATAGATACAGTCAAACCTTGGGGGATTAAATTGTGGGAAAAATAATCGCGGTCGTAAATCAAAAGGGTGGGGTTGGCAAAACAACCACAACCGTGAATTTAGCAGCTTCACTCTCTCTCGCAGACCAAAAAGTTTTGTTGATTGATTTTGATCCTCAAGGAAATGCTTCTTCTGGAGTAGGAATGCATTCATCGCTTGATGACAACAATACCATATATAATGCCATCACAGGAGAGGTCCCACTCTCTCAAGTGATTCGCGCCACCGGAATTGATCACCTTGATCTTGCTCCGGCGAATCCACACCTCGCGGGAGCAGAGATTGAATTAGTAGGGACGTTTGCGCGCGAAGGTAAATTAAGGTCAGCACTTGCAGAGGTTAAGCATAAATATGATTATATTTTTATTGATTGCCCTCCAACACTTGGCCTGCTCACAGTCAATGCATTAACCGCAGCAGATTCTGTTTTGGTTCCACTTCAGGCAGAATATTTTGCATTAGAAGGACTCGGTCAACTGATGACTACTATCGGCCTGATTCGCCAAAGCGTGAACCCAGCTCTTCAAGTAGAGGGGATTGCGCTTACGATGTTTAATTCTCAATTGAAGTTGAGTCATGAAATCGAAAAAGAGGTGCGCACGCATTTCGGTGATCAAGTGTTTAAAACCGTGATTCCAAGAAATATTAAACTCAGTGAGTGTACTTCATTTGGAAAGCCAATCGTTTTATATGATGTGAACTCAAAAGGCTGTATCGCTTACCTTGATCTTGCTCGTGAGATATTATCAAAAACACAAAACGTTCAACAAAACATGAACGTTTCTCAAACCAACCATTTTGAAATGGGAGAACAAGAATTATGAGCGCACCACACACACAATCAAAGTCAGTCCTTGGTAAAGGTCTTGCGTCTCTCCTTCCTGGTGCCACTAATGGATCGTCGGGTTCTCCTATGCAGCACTCGTCTGCTGTCTTAAATACAAGCCCTCTTGGTCGTCCGCATGTTGACCCATCCGAGCAGCCTGGAATGAATCGTGATCGTCATCCCGGTATTGCGGTGATTTCAGTCGATGACATTAAAGCCAATGAGTTTCAGCCGCGCCGTGATTTTGATGAACAAGCCCTTCAAGAGCTTGCTCAATCCATTAGAGAAAATGGACTCATTCAGCCGCTGATTGTGAGAAAAAATGGTGAACACTTTGAATTAATTGCCGGTGAACGAAGACTTCGAGCATGTAAGATTGCTGGCTTGAAAATGGCGCCAGTAGTGATTAGAAAAAGCACTGATCGCGAAGCCCTTGAGCTCGCGATTGTTGAAAACATTCAAAGAGAAGATCTAAACTGCGTGGATGAGGGTTTAGCTTATTTTCAGCTCATGCAAGAATTTCAATTATCGCAAGAAGAGTTAGCGAAACGGATGGGGAAGGATCGGGCGACGATTGCGAATGCGCTTCGGATTTTGAAGCTTTCTGATTTTATTCTGGTTGAACTGAAAAAAGGGAATCTTTCTCGTGGGCATGCGAAAGCATTATTGGCGGTTGAAGACACGGCCGAGCGTGAAAAGCTTGCAAAGGAAGTTTTAGAGAAAAGCTTGAGTGTGCGCCAAACTGAAAAAACAGCCCAGGAGAAGAAGCAGGGACTGGCACTCAAGGGGCAGCCGCTTGGTCAGATAAGTTCCACGGGGAACAAAATAGACGCTGACTTAATTAAGCTCACTCACGGTCTTACAAAACGTTTTATGTCAAAAGTGGAAATTAAAGGAACTCAAAAATCAGGACAGATTCAAATTCACTATTCATCTAAGGATGAACTAAATAGAATTTTTGCTTCTTTAATGGGCGAATAGCGATGAACCACACCATAGAGGATTTTTCAGCGCCTGAAGTAGTTTCAACGCAGCTCACCGGAGTTCTTGAGCAAGCGGTTGAGTTTGAGGGAACCCTGGCCTATACCGGATGCTTCCACGTGAATGGCACGGTCAGAGGAAAAATTATTACCCCTGATATGTTGATCATTGGTGAGACTGGCCGCGTTCATGGTGAAATCAAAGCAGGAGTGGTGATTATTTACGGAAAAGTAGAAGCAACCATTGAAGCTAAGTATCGAGTTGAGATCAGAAAACCCGCCGTATTCCGTGGTGAAATGACTACCCCCAGCCTCAAAGTTGAAGACGGCGTCATCTTTGAAGGTACGAATAAAATGCTTTAAGTTCTATAAGCGCTTGACCATGAAATCCAGAACATGATACCTAAAGGTTTATCCTAACAACCACTTAACGGTTTATTTAACACTTTAGCGTCATCTACTAGGTTTAAATACCTAACGGTATAAGGGCAGTATAAACATGGCACAAATACTCGAACAACTTCAGATTAACAACACGCTCTTTCTTCAATTCGCTTTGTTCATCGCGTTTTTCTTCATATTGTCGGAACTTTATCTCAAGCCTTTCCAGAGATTGATTGAGAAGCGGAACCACAAGCTTAAAGATGATGTGCAATTCGCAACAGATCTTCTGAAAGAAGTGGATGCAAAGCTCGCGGGTTATGAGAAAGAAATTTCACAAGCCCGTCAAGAGGCTCGCTTAAGTTATGAACGAGTGATTGCTGAAGTGAGAACCAAAGAAGATGCGGCAATTCATTCTCATCGCGACGAAATAAAAAAGGATTATCAAAAAGTTTCCCAACAACTACACGAAGAAAAACTCAAAGTTGAAGTGGAATTAAAAGCGCAAGTGTCTGCGATGGCAGATTCGTTTGTGCAAAAAACATTGGCAGGTAAGTGAGGAAAAATGGGAAGCTTAATTCTACCAGCAATTCATCTGTCGATTCTTTTGGGTTATATATTTTATAAAACCAAACCAGCATTTTTGGAATTCATGAGAACCCGTCACCTTACGGTGACAGAGGGTTTGAACAAATCGAAAAAACAAGCCTTAGATGTTGAAGCAAAGAAAAAGGAAGTGGACGCAAAACTTTCTAACTTTGCGTCTGAAAAACAAAAAATTGTTGCCGAATGGAAAGAAAAAGAAGGACTTCAAACTAAGGTGATTCAAGAGAGTTCGCAGCGCCTTCTGAATCAAATGAAAATTGAAGCGGAACAAAATAAAAAGGCACTCGTTGAAGCGGTAAAAGTCGACACCTTGAAGGGCATTGGAATGTTAGTGGTTGCTCAAGCAGAGGCAAAAATTCGTGCGGGACTAAATCCGGAAGCCCATCGGAAAATTAACGAAGTGCTTACGGGTGAAGTGGCGGGTGTGAGATGAAGGCAGTTCGTTTATACGCACAAGTATTAGTTGATGTTGCTCATGCCCCCCAATCGGGTTTTTCCCTTGATCAAGTGATTGGGGAACTGAAGGAATTTGTAGGCTCATTCGCTGAAAGCCCAAAACTATTAATGGTTTTTGATAGTCCAACAATATCTGAGGACGAGAAGCTAAAGGTTTTAAAGGAATTGGCAAGCAGGGCAAAAATGTCGCCCTTAACAGAGCGATTTCTCTCTCTTCTGGCCAAAAGGAGTCGATTAGGAATTTTGATCGATATCTTGAAAGAAGTGGAAGTAATGCAACTTGAAAAAAGCGGCGGAATTTTGGGCGAATTAACAAGCGCCATTCCTCTCGATGCGGGAGTGGCACAAGGTGTGGCTCAGGCGCTTTCAAAAAAATTGAACAAACCAGTTCAATTGAAAGAGAGAGTTGATCCAGGAATTATTGCAGGAATGCGGGTGACCATTGGTGGCGTGACCTACGATGGATCAGTCAAAAGCAAACTTGATAAATTAGTCGGCAGTTTTAGATAAAATTAGAGCAGTAAAAAGTTAAACGCATTTCAAGACGCACAGACAGCGCAGGAGGAATCAAAAATGAATTTAAAGGCAAACGAAATTGCAGAAGTACTCAAAAGCCAGCTAGCCAACCTAGACAGCAGGCTCGATATTTCTGAAACTGGAACTGTGCTTGCAGTCGGCGACGGAGTTGCAAAAATTTACGGGCTAGAAAAAGCAATGGCCGGCGAATTAGTTGATTTTGGAAACAACGTTACCGGAATGGTTCTCAACTTAGAAGAGCTCGCGGTAGGTGTGGCGATTTTAGGAGATGAAACTCTTATTAAGGAAGGAACCACCGTTAAGAGAACTGGAAAAATTGTTCAAGTTCCAATCGGAAAAGAGCTTTTGGGTCGTGTGGTAAATGCGCTTGGGCAACCTGTAGATGGTTTGGGCGACATTAAATCAACAAAATTCAGCCGTGTTGAAGTAAAAGCGCCCGGAATTATTGAACGTAAGTCGGTTCATGAGCCGCTTCAAACTGGAATTAAAGCGATTGATTCCATGATCCCAATCGGACGCGGACAACGCGAATTAATCATTGGGGATCGTCAAACGGGTAAAACTGCAATTGCGATCGACACTATTATTAATCAAAAAGGCAAAAACGTATTTTGTATTTATGTAGCAATCGGACAGAAACAATCTACCGTTGCACAAGTAGTAGATCGTCTGAAGAAATCTGGCGCCATGGAGTACACTATCGTGGTTACTGCCGGTGCATCAGATCAGGCACCACTTCAGTTTCTTGCGCCCTATACTGGTGTGACCATGGGTGAGTTTTTCCGCGATAACGGAATGCATGCATTGATTGTTTATGATGACTTAACAAAACAAGCGCAGGCATATCGCCAATTGTCTCTACTTCTTCGTAGACCTCCAGGACGCGAAGCATACCCAGGGGACGTTTTTTATCTTCACTCTCGCTTGCTTGAGCGTGCAGCAAAATTGAGCGACAAGCTTGGAGCCGGAAGTCTTACTGCCCTTCCAATTATTGAAACTCAGGCGGGAGACGTTTCTGGTTATATTCCTACGAACGTGATCTCGATCACCGATGGACAAATTTTCCTCGAAGCCGATTTGTTTTATAGCGGAGTTCGTCCAGCAGTAAACGTGGGCCTGTCTGTTTCACGTGTGGGTGGAGCGGCGCAAATTAAAGCGATGAAGCAAGTAGCTGGAACGCTTCGTTTGGACTTAGCGCAATTCCGCGAAAAAGCGGCCTTTGCCCAATTCGGTTCAGACTTGGATCCTGCGACACAACGCCAGCTTGCTCGAGGCCAACGTCTTGTTGAAATCTTAAAACAGGGCCAATATCAACCTATGCAAGTTGAATCACAAATTATGGTGATCTTTGCAGGTGTGAATGGCTATCTTGATAAATACCCAACCAATAAATTGGGTCAATTTGAAGAGCAGTTTGCAGCGTTTGTTGCTAAAAATTACGCAGACGTTCCTCAGAACATCGTTTCATCTCAAAAAATTGATGATGCGACTAAGGCCCGACTTGAAGAAGCCCTGAAGGCATTTGAGAAGGTGTTCGCTTAATATGGCAAGCATTAAGGATCTCAAAAAGAGGATCACCTCAACCAAGAACACACAGCAAACGACTAAAGCCATGAAAATGGTTTCTGCCGCGAAACTTCGTCGCGCGACTGATGCGATTGTGAGTCAGCGTCCATACGCGCACGAGATCGCGCGTTTAATGAGTGTACTTTCTGGTCAGGATGCTTCGCTCAGTGAATCATCGCAAAAAAAATCGGCAACCCTTTTAATCGTGGTGAGTTCTGACCGGGGTCTTTGCGGAGGCTATAATGCCAACGTGATCCGGGCGGCTAGTAATTTTATTATCGCGAAAGAAAAGCTAGGTAAGGCGGTCAAAACCGCTTTTATCGGGAAAAAAGCGTATGAGTTGATTCGCGGCCGATTCACCCTCGATTTATTTCATTACGAAGAGTTTGGAGCGAAGATCACTTTTAAGAAGGCTGCGGATATCTCGAAGAAAATACTTCCGCTGTTTGATCAAGGTGAAGTAGATGAAGTAGTTATCGTTTTCAATGAATTTGTGAACGCTATTACTCAAGTGGTTCAAACTGAACAGGTGCTGCCGCTGAAAACAGATCAAGAAGCGGACGCAAAAAACCACGTGATGACCAGTGAACTCACCATTTTTGTACCCAACAAAAAAGAACTCTATGAGTCTTTGTCGGGTAAATATTTTGTCACTCAGATTTTTAAGGCACTTCTAGACGCGCAAGCAAGTGAACATGGTTCACGAATGAGCGCGATGGAAAACGCCACCAAAAATGCGGGTGATATGATTCGTAAGCTAACGCTTCAATATAATAAACAGCGCCAAGCTTCCATTACGAAAGAGCTTCTTGAAATTATTTCGGGTAGCGAATCACAAAAGGTTTAATTTTAAGGCAGTTAAGAAATAAGGAGAAAAAAATGTCAGCCCAAGTTAATCAGCAATCAGGACAAAACCTAGGTCGAATCAAGCAGATTCTAGGACCAGTAGTAGACGTTGAATTTACGTCAGGAAATATTCCTGCGATTTATCATGCAGTGAAAGTGACTAATAAAACCAACAGCGACAAAGAATGGAATCTCGTTCTTGAAGTCGCACAGCATTTGGGTGAAAATACAGTTCGTTGTATTGCGATGGATGCAACTGACGGATTGTCTCGCGGACAACCGGCACTGGATACTGGCGATCAAATTTTAATGCCCGTTGGTCCGGAAACCCTCGGACGGATTATGAACGTAGTGGGTGAGCCAGTAGATGAAGCCGGCCCCATTCCATTCAAAAAAACTTGGGGAATCCACAGAGCTGCCCCTTCATTTAAAGATCAATCAACAACAGTTGAGCCATTCTACACTGGAATTAAAGTTGTAGATTTGATCGCGCCTTACGCAAAGGGCGGTAAAATTGGTCTCTTTGGTGGAGCGGGTGTAGGAAAAACCGTTCTGATTATGGAACTTATTAATAATATTGCGACTCAACACGGTGGATACTCGGTATTCGCAGGTGTGGGAGAGCGTACCCGTGAAGGAAACGATCTTTTCATGGAAATGAGTGAGTCTGGTGTAATTAAAAAAACCAGTCTCGTGTATGGACAAATGAATGAGCCACCAGGAGCTCGTGCTCGCGTTGCTCTTTCTGCTCTTACTGTTGCAGAATATTTTCGCGATGAAGAAAACCGTGACGTTCTTTTGTTCGTCGATAATATTTTCCGTTTTACTCAAGCAGGTTCAGAGGTGTCGGCACTTCTTGGTCGTATTCCATCAGCGGTGGGTTATCAGCCTACCCTTGCAACAGAGATGGGCGAACTCCAAGAGCGTATTACTTCAACAAATAAGGGTTCTATTACTTCTATTCAAGCAGTATACGTTCCTGCCGATGATTACACCGATCCAGCTCCAGCAACTACATTTGCTCACTTGGATGCAACTACCAACTTAAGCCGGTCAATTGCCGAGATGGCAATTTTCCCTTCAGTTGATCCACTTGCTTCAACTTCGCGTGTTCTTGATCCACAAATTGTGGGTGAAGAGCACTATAAAGTGGCGCGGATGGTTCAAGGTATTCTACAACGCTATAAGGATCTCCAAGATATTATTGCGATTTTGGGTATGGACGAGTTGTCGGAAGACGATAAGAAAGCTGTATCTCGCGCACGTAAGGTGCAACGTTTCCTATCGCAACCGATGTTCGTAGCCGAGCAATTCACTGGCCTTAAAGGTAAGTTCGTGAAAATCGAAGATACCATCAAAGGCTTTAGAGAAATTTGCGATGGAAAACATGATGAGTTGCCGGAACAAGCGTTCTACATGGTTGGAACAATTGAAGACGCAATGGAGAAAGCGAAAACGCTTCAGTAAAAAGAGTGTTTAAGGTAAACGCACTATGAATACATTTAATCTCACCATTCTCGCTCCCGAAAGAAGACTCCTGATTTCTGAGCCAGTTGAATCATTGATCATCACCACTGCCGAAGGTGAAGTTCAAATTCTGCCGGGTCACGCAAATATGGTTTCTGTTTTGGAAACTGGACGTTTCGTTTATACACCAGTCGGTGGAAAACCAGTGTTAGGAGTGATCTCGAGTGGTTTTCTGAACGTTGAAAATGGGGCGGTTAAGGTGGTTGCAGAGACTATTGAGCTTCCCGGTGAAATTGATGTGAATCGCGCGAAGCAAGCACAACAGAAGGCGGAGAGAATGCTCGCTGATGCTAGTTTGAGTGAGCCACAGTTTAAAAAGTACCAACTTAAACTTCAGCGCTCAATTATTCGCCAAAACCTTGGCGGAAATAGCTAAAAATAAGAATGAATATTCAAAAAATGGATGATCAAACTATGTTTGGTCATCCTTTTTTGTTGTAAGTCGTCCATAATTTATTAATAATTAATCTTAAGCAGATTTATTGTAGGCAATGATTGCCTGCTTGGAAAAAGGGAATGAACGGAATCATTTCGGATTCAGCATCACGTTTTCGTAGAAACAAAGTGGTGAGAAGGCAATTCGCGGCTGTCTTAGCTGGAGGAATATGTCTTTGTTCAGGATTTGTGTTTGGAATGAAAGTGACGCCCGATACAAAGCTATTTCACTTCCTAGCTACTAAAACTCTAGATTACTCACAAATCACTTGGATTAAGGACTCAGTCAGCAATCAACCGACCTTCCAAGCAAACGGAAGCTTAGGCGCGCTCGACGACGTAAAAATTGAATTTCAAGCCTTCGTATTACCAGAGACAAAGCCGGTACATCTCCTTGCTCAACACAGCTTTGAAAAAAAGAAGGTGTCTTCTCTATCTGCTTTAAAAAGCGTATACCAAAAGACGCTTCAAATGTTGGCGAAAAGGGAACCTAAAGCCCCTAGAAAAATCTCGAGATTTAGAGACTTTAGAGTTGCTGCGGAAGCCCTACAGGCCAAGTTCCTTTATGCAGTTACCTCTTCTTCTAAGATGAAAGTTGAACTAGCTAAAGCGGATCTTCTTTTTGATACTTTGTTCCCGAAAAAACCCTTATTGCAAAGTCTGATTGTAAACACTCGTTCTGAAGCTACGGTGAAGATTACGCAAGCTTCAGCAGAGTTAGTCTCCGATAGTGTCGCCGTTCAGGAGAAAGTAAAACCAATCAAGTTGGTAAAACATCCTAAACGCACGAATGCCGTTAAGTTGATCGTGGCGGATCAAAAAGCCGATGATGAAAATATTCAAGTAACAGAAATTAGCTATCCGCATAGCGACAAAATGAATAATCAATTGGTGAATACTCAAGTTAAAACCCCTGAAACACATGTATATATGAGTAGAGCCGAACAAAAGCCAATGCTCGCAGGCACGGAGAATGGGCCTAAAGAGGTTCATTTTAGTGCTGATCTTTCAAAAGCGGAGAAGAAGAAACTAGAGAATCTACTTTTAAATGAAGAGCTCAAGACTGCAAATGCTCAACAAACGGCACTGAATAATGTGGTCATTAATAATAAAATTCAAGCACATGCACAAGCATCTGTCCCGGTGAAAATAGTTCCAAATCTTTATCATAGTGATCCACCCGATACGGATGATGAAACAGAAAAGGACAAGCGCAAAGTACCTGATCCTTCGCCTAACTTTACATCAAGCACATGCAACATTTTGGGTAGTCACGTATTTATGAAGCCACAGGGTTCTGAAACTGGAAAAGTGGATAATCAAGTTTGCCCAGAACATAAGGAATGGCTTTCTATAGATAGTTCGAATCGTGGTTGGGTGAAGGTGAGTGGTACGGACGTATTGAACACACTGACAAGACATCCAGCTGCAAACGGCGAACCCACATTGCTATTAGATCAGAATGCAATTGCGTTTGTGGCGATTAAATCAGGAGTCCATGTTGCCAAGGGTGCTGGAATCATTTCAGGAGTGGTTCCTCCGGGATACAAAATTGAATTTACGGGTAGGGCAGAGGATGCTCAGTATTTTGATCTTGCAGGTAAAAAATACTTCATCATCCTGAATGCGGAACCTGGTGCGGGCGTCCTTGAGCTTGAATCAGAGAAAAATCAAAATTTAAGCACCACCGTTTTTACGCCGGTATTAGAGGATACCGTAACCTATCTCGATCTGTCGGAGCCGAAGCGAGTGAATATTGGTGTTCAAATTGAAAAAAATAGTCCGACTCAAGCGAGCGAACTCACGGGTCTTTCTGTAGGTGTATCCGCACAAAAAAACCTTCAAGCCATTACCAGATCCAACGGTCAAGCTGTTCTGAAGAATGTAAACGTGGTAAAGGGATTCCCGCTTTTTATCGATGTTTCGTCAAAGTTTAAAGACCAACCGAGCTACACATATCGGTATGAGTTGAATACTTCGCATATCAAAGCGGATCAATTCAAAAATTTTATCGTTAAACAAGAGAATGAACTCAGCATTGCGAAATGGCTCAAACAAGTCCATCAGGGTTTAAGCGACCAAAGCGCAATGGTGCTCGGGCTCTATGACCGAAAGAAATTGAATGGATTTAAGAGCTATTACTATGCTCAAACTCAGTCAAAAACTGCAAAATTTGGACTAGAACCGAAGAGTTTCAGTATTCTGGTGGATGATAAGATTAGCACGGAGGAGCCTCTCGAAGGAGATATTCCTCGATTCATGTCCGTTCAAGTACCTGAGGGGCTCAGCCAGGTCCAGCTCTTGAACGAAAAACGTCAGATCGTGGAAGCGCAACTCATTCCAGTATCACCGCGCGTGATTCATGTGATATCGGAGTAAGAATGAATCACTCAAACCAATTTGAAACATCCCTGCAAAAGCTTGAAAGTCTGGTAAAAAATCTGGAATCAGGAAACCTTTCTCTGGAAGATTCCCTGACTGCTTTTCAAGAGGGAGTGGGGTTGGTCAAACAATGCCAAACGCTCCTTTCTCAAGCGGAGCAAAAAGTGGAAATGCTCATTAAGGCAAGTGGCGAAAATGTTGAAACCAAGCCATTTAGTGCCGAATAATTAAAGTGTCTAATCACGACTCAAAAGAAAAATCCAAAGAAAAATCTAAAGAGCGCATCGACAAGCTCTTGGTGGAAAAGGGCATTGTGAGCACGCGCGCACGCGCCCAAGCCATGATTCTCGCGGGGCATGTGATCGTAAATGACGTCCCTGTATCCAAGGCTGGAGAAATGGTAAACAAAGAAGCAAGTATCCGCCTCCGAGAGCCTGAGTTAAAATACGTTTCACGTGGTGCCCTCAAACTAAAGGGGGCCCTTGAAAAATTTAGCATCGATGTCAAAGATGCGATCGCAATAGACGTGGGTTCCTCTACAGGGGGGTTTAGTGAGATCCTCCTTGAATTTGGCGCGAAGAAAATTCACGCGGTCGACGTAGGGACTAATCAACTTGCTTGGAAGATCAGAAACGACGAACGGGTGGTAGCGAGGGAAAATTACAACGCCCGTCATCTAAAAGAATCGGACTTCGAAGATAAAATGGATGTGGTCGTGATGGACGTATCCTTTATTTCGATCAAGCTCATTCTTCCGGCACTCTTGCCGATTACGAAGAAGGGCAGTCAATGGATTATCCTCTTTAAACCCCAGTTTGAAGTGGGAAGAGAGTTTATTGAAGTCGGAGGAATTGTAAATAACCAGGATCAAGCGACGAAGGTGCTGCGTGAAATCGTTCAATGGGCAAAATTACTTGGACTCGCGGAGCAAGGAATCATGGATTCTCCCTTACTGGGGACAGATGGAAACCATGAGTACCTTATTTATTGGAAAAAAGAGTAAAGCCAAAATTTTGTCTACTCGCTTAGTATTATCAAGAAAGATACAATAGTTGCGATGATTAACACTGTGAAAAACGCGCTTGGAAAAATAAAAATCAGCATTAAGTTTTTTGCCTTGCTGGGGTTTTGCTCGTTCGTCGCCCTAGCCGGAACGATTCTCTACGCTTACATGAGTGTCTCTCGAGATACGCCAGAAATAAAAAAAATATCGGATTATAGACCGTTGGGTGTTTCGCAAATTATTTCCGTTGAGAAGAATGAATCTAAGGTAATGGCTGAGTTTTATAAAGAAAGACGTTATCTCACTCCATACGATCAAATTCCACAAAAAGTGGTTCAAGCATTTCTTTCTGCGGAGGATTCATCTTTTTTTGAACATCAAGGAATTAACTTCTTGTCGATTGCCCGGGCCGCCATTGCCAACTTTCTGGCCGGTCAAGTAGTTCAAGGGGGAAGTACGATTACTCAACAGATCGCAAAATCTCTCTATTTGAGCCCAGACCGTAATTTAATCAGAAAAATTAAGGAAACTTTTCTTGCGCTTCAACTGGAGCGAAATCTGAAAAAAGAAGAAATTCTTTACCTCTATTTAAACCAAATTTATCTGGGGAGCGGATCCTATGGCGTGCAGGCGGCCGCAAAACAATATTTCCATAAAGACCTTAAAAAAATTACCATTGCTGAAATGGCGATCATCGCTGGAATGCCAACAGCGCCGGGCAAGTTTTCGCCCCTTTTAAATCCCAAAAAAGCAAAAGAGAGACAACTCTATGTTTTGAAACGGATGAAGGAAAATAAATATATTAGTGAGGCTGAACAAAAGCAGGCTGCCGCAGAAAAAGTAAAAATTTTTGTAAACGATGGTACAGAGCAAAAGTTAGCGCCGCACTTGGTGGAACACATTCGTCGCCATTTGGCTCAAAAATACGGCGAAAAGGCACTTTACGAAGATGGTCTAACGGTGGTGATTCCAGCAGCGCTTAAATATTATCAATATGCGAGTGAAGCGCTGGAGAGTGGTCTTGAAGAAATTGATCAAAAAGGCGGGTATCGCGGAGCCGTAAAGAATATTCCTGCCAAAGATTGGGATGCAACCAAAGACGAGCTCAAGAAGAGTCTTTCAAAAGAGTTTTTCCCCTTTCGCCACCTTACCCCCGATGGTCGTCTTGATTTAGAATCTGCAATCAATGATTATGATCCAACTTATGAAAAGACCCTTAACGGCAAAAAGGTCAGTGGACTAATCACCCAAATATCGGCTGATCAAAAGTATGCAATCGCGCAAATAGGATTAACAACTATCCAGGTACCCTTTGAGTTAATGGCTTGGGCAAACAAGAAGAAAATCTCGGATGTGCTCAGCCCGGGAGATATGGTTTTTTTGAAGTTGTTTTCAAGCAAAGAAGGCATAAAGGGTCGCTTGATTCAGATTCCAGAAATTCAAGGAGCCCTTTATTCTGTAGATGTGGAAACGGGCCAAATTCTTGCAATGGTAGGTGGCTATGATTTTAAGCTGTCTGAATTTAATCGTGCAGTCCAAGCAAAGCGACAAGTAGGTTCAACGTTTAAACCCATCATTTATTCAGCAGCGATGGAACATGGATATACTCCCGCCAGCATTATTGTCGATGCACCAGTTGTTTTTGAAGATAGTGAAAATGGAGTATGGAAGCCGGAAAACTACGAAGAGAAGTTCTATGGAGATACTACTTTTCGGTTGGCGTTAATTGATTCGAGAAATATTCCAACCATCAAAATCGTGCAGGATATTAAAGTTCAAACCGTCATCAATCAAGCCAAACGACTTGGTCTCGAAGGACCGTTTAATCAAGATCTATCCATCTCACTCGGATCTACCAACGCTTCCCTTCAAGACATGGTTCATGCATTCACCGCATTTCCGCTTCAAGGTAAGCCTTTTCGTGCAGTCCTGTTTGATCGGATTTTAGATCGTGACGGACGAATTCTAGAAACCTCAAAAGATCTGCCTGATGAACGTGGTGAGGCTAGTGAAACTCCAAATCCTGAGAATGTTGCACCTTACGCACCCGTAATCCCTGGATATCGACTTGACCCAAGAGTTGCTTACGTGATGACTCATTTGATGCAAGAGGTGGTGCAGTACGGAACTGGGCAAAGGGCTTTGTCTTTAGGTCGCCCCATTGCAGGAAAAACCGGCACCACACAAGATTTTCATGACGGATGGTTTATGGGATTTTCTCCAAAGGTGGTAACAGGTGTTTGGGTTGGATACGATGATCAACGCTCGATGGGCAGGGGTGAAGCGGGAGCAAGTACGGCGCTACCCATTTGGATCAAGTATATGCAAAATGCTTTAAAGGATTACCCACCAGATGATTTTGCGGTCCCAGAAGGTGTATCTTTTGTAGATATCGATGGGAAAACGGGTAAAAGATCCTCAGCTAGAAATGCAATTAAAGAGGCGTTCGTTACCGGAACTGAACCCGGCGCACGCAAAGCAGCAGTAGAAGAGGCTAATCAGGGCGCCGAAACGAAACAGGCCATTCCAGTCCCCGTTGATGACAGTGATGAAGAGACTCTTCGAGAAGATAAATAAAGTTCGTGCTCGCGAGATTAGATGCGCAAATCCAAAATGGCTTTAATTTTACCTGTTCGTGGATTTCGCGCAAGCGAGTGAAGTGGAAATTGGCTAATTTTAAAATGCCGACAAAATTTTTCAAATGAAATGGTCTTCTTGACGTCTACGGTTGACGAATAAATGGATTGAAGTAATCTATTCCCATCGTAATGCTTCGCAGTTTCCACTGCGAGTGTTACTTGATCTTGAGGAGATCCAAACTCATCTACGTGGGTTTGAATTTGCAATTGGTAGGTGTGAAAAGGGTGTCCTGAAGCCTTAATTCCTTCTTCAATCTCAAGCAAGGTTAAGCGACAGCCAAAAACATTCATTCGAGAATCGATGCGGCCCAAAATCTTA
The DNA here is from genome assembly GCA_903845155.1 of Oligoflexia bacterium. Classification (GTDB taxonomy): domain Bacteria; phylum Bdellovibrionota; class UBA1018; order UBA1018; family CAIMNF01; genus CAIMNF01. Next base: position 22,248 of record CAIMWN010000239.1, on the reverse strand, counting down.
AATTTAGGATCTTTGGACTGACACAAGCAAGGCTCTTTAACCCAAACCACCGCATCACCCGTGGGGAGATGATTCACTGGAGTCGACTTCCGATAAGGAGCGCTCACCACCGCCTCGTCATTTATAATTTCGAGTTCAATATTCTTTGAAAACAAATGATGTTCCCCTGGGAGTGAGTGAATGCATTGGTAGCCGATTACGCCAGCATCTACCGAAGCATATGCTGCAGAACCAATATAATCAGGAGACCAGATGGATTCTAAGTAAGTGCGCGCAGTTGCGTTCAATTGCTCACCGGCATAAAAAACCATTTTTGGTTTATATTTAGATTTAGTTTTCTGTGTAAATTCGGCGAGCTCAATGATGAGACTTGGAATTCCCAATATTACTTCGGCCGAAAACCGCTCCAAATAGCTTAGTATAAGATGAGGATCAGTTGCGCCACCGATGGGGAGTTGAACGACATTCAATGATTCAAGAGCCTTATCCACTGCAAGAAAGGACGACCACATCTGCCCCGGAGCAAAAAGATTAGCGCAAATCATACCTGGTTTAAGTCCTTGAACCTCGAAATTAAATGCGATCATGCTCGTAGCAACTCTAAACTCTGAAAATGAATAAAAACTAAATTTAGGATTTCCGGTAGTGCCGCCGGAAGCAAAAAAGTAACCATTTTTAGATATATTCAGCGTTCTTTCGTCTGGAATATACTGAACAAGCTCTCGGAGCCCGTAGCGTCCGTCATGGGGAGCGCCGACCAAGCCATTCATAATAGTTCCCAGGGGGGAAAATCTCTTCATGCCGATTAAGCTCAAAGCATTTAAATATACATCCTTTTCTTGATCTAAAAGAGCGTAGCTGCACGACTGGAGATAAAAGGAAAAGTCTTTTAACTGATTTACCAAATCAGTCTGGTCTTTAAACTCTTTAATGATCAATGTTCTATTTAACGGGGAGGGGCGAAGGTAGGGGTGCGGGTCGAAATGGATCAGGAAATCCTTCCCTTTTTCGTAGTACCCGTGATTGCTGACTAAGTTCAGTTTTGCTCGCTGTTCCTCTTTTAATATTTCAACCGCTTCGTCTGACGAGAGTTCTCCGCGCTTGAGGGGATAATGGGTAAGGGCCTGAGAAAGTGATTTGATTAACTTTTTAACATCCACTCCAGATTCTATAAATAAATTCTGTGGAGACGCGCACGCACTTTGGTCCCAAATACAAATGTCCTTTGCAATGTTGGAAGCGATTGATTCCACGCCGAGCCCTTCAAACGCTGGTTTGCTCAATACTTGAATTGAAATTTTTGGCCCATAATCAAAAAGTTTTACCGAAGAGGGCAGGCCCTTTCGGTACTCTTCTTGCATTTCTTCCCCGCCCCAAGCAATGATGCCCTTTACATTATTCTTAAAAAAAACCTCAAGTGGGCTTTTGCCACCGCGCCACGTGAGAAGGCAAAATTTGTCAGACAAAATTGAAGATTGATCAAACGCCCTCAGGGCCTCAGCAAAGAATTGAGGGAAAAATTGATTTTTTGAACTGAGTTTAATGATGGAGATATTCTTGGTAAGAAAGCCCATCAGCAATGAATCAATACACCCCAAGAAAACATTGCCAGCCGAAACGTGGAGAAGGGTTCCTAAAGGAAAAGCCTTAACCCGGCCATCAAAATGGGGCGCATGAGTAAATTCGTCTAGAACACTTAAGCTTCCAAGCTCGGCTTCGATTCTTTGAGTCAGCACTTCCCTGGAAAGGAGTTGCGGGATAATGCTCAGTGTTTCCTTGATGGTCTCAGTCGAGAAGGAGATTTCCTTTTGCAAACCATTCAATGCATCTTCAAAAAGTGGAGAGCCGCACACCCATTGCTTAGAAAAACGATCTAGGACATCAATCACCTCATTGATCTTGATCGTTTGAAACGCGAGGCGTTTTTCGTCCGCGCGTGCAACGATGCCGTGGGTTTCTTCGTTAACTTCGTGATCAGAGATTGAAGTGAGTTCACCAAAAAGGTACATAATTATTTCCTCACCATATCAAGCGCTTTAATCGCGCACCCCTTGTGTTTGGTGATTCCAGCGCGACCTTTAATTTTTAAAATTTTATTACCAGCCTTCTTCCCGATTGGGCAGGAACAAGTTGAAATGCTTCCATAATCGGTAGTAAGAAGATTAAACGCAGGGTAAGAGGAGTTGTAGGTACAAAGAAATTGAATGAGGCCAACTTCATCGTCTTTTAAAAAAGCGAGTGTTTTTGGATCTCTGATGAAAACACGAGCGTAATTAGGAATGTGTAATTCTCCGAGTTCGCAATCTACATAAGGAATTCCATGCTCAACCATACCAAAAAGATCGCGAATGTGTGATTGGGGTATCCCCAGGCGTTCTTCAATGTGAGCGCGAAATATCTGTTTTGGAATTTCTTGATCTTGAGCACCCTTCCATCCGCCGCCGGTCTGAAGCCACGACTGGGGGCCTAAAGTCATGTGCAAATTATATTCTTCGACGAGTTGGTGCAAAAATGCAGGAAATCCCAAAATTCTCAGAGGCAATTTACTTTCCTCAAAACGCTTCAGCGCTTGAATGGTGCCTTCTTTGTTGAATTCAAAGTCCTTTTTCAACTCGTTCCACTGGATGGTGTAATAAACTTCCAGTTTTCCCGTAAAGTTGGTCAGTAACTCATCGGTAAATGCGGTACCGAGATCGTTTGCAATTTTTGGATCATAGGTAAAGCACAAGTAATTGTATTTTTGACTACTGGTCATGCCGAGAGCTTCGTGAATTTTAAATGCGAGTTTCTTTACGTTCCTAAGAGATTCTTCATTGAGAAACTGCCGGCTCTTGGTGCCACCCGTTCCTGAGCTGGTGAGCGTAAGAACGAGCTCCGCGTCTGGGACTGATTTTAAGGCGTTTTCTTTAAAAAGATGAACCATTGTGAACGGAGCTTTTTTAAGGTCCTCTTCACTCGTTATTTGGGTTGGGTGGATCCCTTCGAGATCCCAAAACCCGCGTATCATTTCATTATTTTGATAGTGAGTGAGTGCATTTTCCTGAAAACTTTTTAAGAAGAGGTTTTTGTTTTTGACGCTAAATTCAAAGGGATTCGTTTCGAAAAGTTGATCGGTGAAAGGAAAGCGGCTCATACATCTAATAACTTTGGATTAAGAGAGGTTTGTTTCCACTGGCGGTAATATTCTTCAAGGTATTTTTGATTGAGACCTTTGAGTTTGATATTTTGAAAATCAAAGACCTCGAAAGTTTTGCTCATGATGACATAGTCATAGCGTTTTCCGTTGTGTAATTGAAATGCCGGAAAAAAGGCACTCGGAATAAACCTGGCTTTTAAAATTGAATCAATAATTTTAGGCTTATCCGCACGAACAATCGTTTCAACGTAACGGGCTTGATGTTCTCTTAAAAGATTTGCAATTGCATTGAATAGGTCGGTGAAGTTAATCTCATTGCTGACTTTTCCTCCAAGAATGACGGAATAACCATCCTGCCTTGAGTGGAAACAAAAAATCTCTATAGTTTGATCTGGGCTTAACACCATCACGTTGGGCTCATGAAAAGGGAAAAATGCAAACTGAAGTGCTTGGTCTCGTTTCAGTTTTTCATAGCGATATTTTACAAAGTGTTCAGACTCGATCATTTCTAATTCGGGTGGGCTTACCAGAGTGCGGCTGGGGGCATCGGGCACAATCGTTTCAAAGTTTTTCAATGTCGGCAGTTCTATTGCGACAATATCAAGGAGCCCTTTAAGGCGCTCATGCAGTTTATAATCGGAAACTCTTTTGCTGAGAGTGTCTTTTGAGAATACAGAGGCAAGGCAATGCGTTTCGTAATCAACATTCTTGTGGGAGTTAGGAAAGATTCCAAGTTTTTTGAAGCCAAGACGTTCAGTGAGTGCTTGAGCGCCTTCATGTACTGTTCGCGTGGTTGCGTAGAGAGCATCCACACCAGCAGTATTTGTTTGAACGTAAGCAATGGCATAACTTAAGTGTTGTTCCATGAGTCCGTGACGACGATAGTTCTCAGTCACCACAGCGCCAAATGCTTTAGCGAGCAGGTTTTCAGGGTCATAGCGGACCACCACAGAAGCGATGACTTCGCCATCGACCTCACCCAAAAACCAAAAATTATTTTTATTCTCTAGGAATTTCTTCATCACACTGAAGTCATTCATGAGTGGATCGCGATAAGCTCCACCGTAAATTGCTTGATACAATTCCATGATCTTGAATACATCGGCATGAGTTGCAAGGCGGGATTTGAGTTCAATCATTTCGGGGGCAAAGATCTGCTCGGGTGAAGTTTGAGTGCGCGTAGTTTCAACCATTTCCATAGCCAAAACATACTACAATGCGTCAAGTAACGCAACGCGCATGGACCTGTTCATTTTGATTAAAAACATCAAGTAATAATAACTTCGTAATTACAACATGTTATCAATCAAAAAGATTATGAAAACAGAATATAAATCTCAACAAAGTAGCCCGAGATAGGCTTAATATATAAGAGAACCACGCCGATGAGGATGTGTGAGCAGTTTAGAGCTAAAAAATTCAGTATCACGATCATTTCTAATTCATCTAGCGCTCTTCTTGATCGCTTTCTTTTACTTGACCCATGCACCTAAAATTTCTCAATCCATTGAACCGATGGTGATCGATCTCGTTGATGTTCCTTCAAAGAAAAAGGACGGGGAAAGTACTACAAAACATCAAGTGGTGCAGAAATCCGAAGGGGAAGAAGTCAAGGAAGCGAAAAAAGACTCCTATCTCAGTGATAAAACCAGAGTCGCGAAGGAAGAACGTTCGGCAACGCGAATGGGTGAACTTGCACCGAGTGCTCAACCGCATGAAAAAGCGAAAGAAGAATCAAAACCACGCTCAAAACCGGTCTCACTGAGTGATATTGGAGTGAAATTGGTTCCTAAGCCAGACCCTGATTACTTGAAACAAAGAAACTGGGCGGCCGCTCAAACGGGTGAAACCATCCGCGGCGGTCAATATATACAGGGAATGAAAGAGGGCGAAGTATCGGCCCTGAATACCAAGGAATTTGTATTTTACTCCTATTTTGAAAGGGTTCGCAAACAGCTCGATCAGGCTTGGCAGCCCTTATTGCGGGAACAAATTCAAAGAATTTATAAGAATGGTCGGAAGTTGGCTTCGAATTCTGACTATGTAACTAAAACAAGAGTGGTGCTCAATCAAAGAGGCGAAATTGTAAAAGTTCAGTTAGAAGAAGAATCAGGGACAATGGATTTGGATCAAGTTGCGGTAGACGCATTGAATAAAGCGGGTCCTTATCCCAATCCGCCCAGCGGCCTGGTTGATACGAACGGAACAGTTGAAATTAGATGGGATTTTATCTTAAAGACTTAATGATGCGCTCACAAAGGGCTATTCGATCATTGCTTGCATGCCGCGCTTCATTACAATTTGCTTCCATGCGAAATCAATTCTACGAAATACTTCAATCATTCGCTCAGTTGCCTGTTCTTTTGAAAGGCCTTCAATTTCAGCTAAGTGTTTAGCGCCGATGACTAAACATTTAAACTCTGACGACTGCATGAGCTCCGTCAAGTCTTGAGAGCGATCTTTTAATTGAGCCGCGCGAGTAGTGAGCAGGGATGTGTTAAAGGCGCTGATCCATTCAAATGACGGCTCAGAGGTGAGGTCTGTAGAGTTGAAGTCGTTTGTATTTGAAGATGCGCTTGCTTCGACTGACTGTAAGCTTAAGTTTTGCTGTAAATCAAAGTTGTTGTCGCGATTGTTCTGCATACCCGTCCCAGTAATGTGTTGCCACGTGAAGAAGACCGAGCCTACCTGAACAAATATTTTTTTGGAAGTGCTTTCTGAAATCGATTTCATCTTGTAAAATGAATTCATGCAAAACAATTCCAAAAGAGCCGAAATTCTAGAAAAAATTCAATTACAAGATTTTCATTCATTTTCAATGCGCCATATTGGACCTCGCCAGAAAGACGAGAAGGAAATGTTAAATGTGCTTGACCTGAATTCGCTTGACGAGTTGATCGCGAAAACAATTCCAGATAGCATTCGAGTAAAAAATAAAATTCAAGTTCCAAAATATTCCAGCGAGAATGAAGCGCTTGTTGAATTGAAAAAAATTGCATCGAAGAATAAAGTTTACCGCTCGCTTTTAGGAATGGGATATTCGGATACCATCACTCCGACCGTAATCTTAAGAAATGTTTTAGAAAACCCAGGTTGGTATACTCAATATACTCCCTATCAAGCCGAGATCGCCCAAGGTCGACTTGAGGCTCTTCTTAATTTTCAAACGCTGACGATCGATCTTACTGGTTTGCCGGTTGCGAATGCATCTCTGTTAGATGAAGCTACTGCGTGTGCCGAAGCGATGGCAATGTCGATGGCGCTCAAGGGTTCGTCAGAAAGAAATATTTTCTATGTGTCTGATCGCTTGCATCCCCAAAATATAGATGTAATTGAAACCCGAGCAAAGCCACTTGGCCTGCAAGTGCAAAAATTTTCTTATGACACCTTTTCTCCGACCGAAAAAATGTTTGGCGCAATTTTTCAATACCCTGACACTCATGGGGCGGTAGACGCCCGGATTGAGTCTTGGATTAAAATGGCACACGAGAAAGGCCTGATCGTTACGCTCGCAGCTGATCCACTCTCCTTAACTCTTTTAAAAAGCCCGGGAGCCTTGGGGGCGGATGTTGCCGTTGGAAGTTTTCAACGTTTTGGAGTGCCGATGGGGTTGGGTGGTCCGAGTGCTGCTTATCTGTCTTGTAAAGATGAGTACAAGAGACAAATGCCAGGTAGAATCGTTGGACTTTCTAGAGATGCTAAAGGAAAACCTGCAATCCGCCTTGCACTTCAAACCCGTGAACAGCATATTCGCAGAGAAAAGGCGACGAGTAACATTTGTACTTCACAAGTTTTACTTGCAGTCATGGCGTCGATGTACGCGATTTACCATGGACCGAAGGGACTCACACAAATTGCAAAAAAAACACATGGTTTTACTACCTTAATTGCACATGCAGTAAAGGAACTGGGATTTAGTCTTCTTACTCCCACTTTTTTCGACACCATTTCTTTTGATGTAAAAAGTGACGCTGCAGCAACAGCACTGGTCGCTGCGTTCGAAAAACAGCAAATGAACATTAGGTACTTGGGAGGGTCGATTCTTTCAATCGCATTTGACGAAGCGACTACGGAAGCCGAAGTCACTCAAGTTATTTCAGTTTTATCGGGCGGTAAAATTACGCAACTGAAGGAATGGATTCAGAAGGGTTTGAACGTAATGCTTCCCGAATCATTAATTCGTGAAGATGAATTTTTAACTCATCCCGTTTTTCACCAACACCAGTCAGAGCACGAAATGCTTCGCTACATGTCTTCGCTTGAGAGAAAAGATTTATCATTGAACTTTTCGATGATTCCGCTCGGGTCTTGCACCATGAAACTCAATGCAACCACGGAAATGATTCCGGTGACCTGGCCAGAGTTTTCGAAACTTCATCCAGCAGCACCACTGGATCAGATTACAGGTTATCTTGAACTCTTTTCTGAACTGGAGTCGATGCTTGCAGATGTAACCGGTTTTGATGCCGTGTCACTTCAGCCCAACGCCGGCTCACAAGGGGAATATACAGGCTTGCTCACGATTCGTGCATACCACGCGTCTCGTGGTGATCATCATCGGAACGTATGTTTAATTCCTAAATCAGCGCATGGAACGAATCCCGCTTCAGCTGCAATGGCGGGATTCAAAGTAGTGGTTGTTGAGTGTGATAAGGATGGCAATGTAGATATTCCCGACTTAAAGCGCCTTGCTGCCGAGCATGCAAAGGATTTGGCGAGCCTGATGGTCACCTATCCGTCAACTCACGGAGTGTTTGAAACACGCATTCGCGAAATTTGCGACATTGTTCATGCAAATGGCGGACAGGTTTATATGGATGGAGCAAACATGAATGCTCAAATTGGTTTATGCAAGCCAGGAGAGTTTGGTCCCGATGTTTGTCACTTAAATTTACATAAAACATTTTGTATCCCGCACGGTGGAGGGGGCCCAGGAATGGGACCAATCGGCGTGAAAAAACAACTTGCTCCATTTTTACCGGGTCATGTGTTTTTGAAAACAAGCGGCGCCGTATCGGGCGCTCCGTGGGGAAGTGCTAGTATTCTTCCCATCTCATGGACTTACATGAAATTGATGGGATCAGAGGGCCTCATTCGCGCGACGCAAACGGCAATTCTGAACGCAAATTATATAGCGAAAAAACTGGAACCACATTTCCCGGTACTCTATCGAGGAGAAATGGGCATGGTTGCTCACGAGTGTATTCTCGATGTGAGGCCGTTAAAAGCTGCAACAGGCATTGAAGTAGAAGATATTGCAAAAAGACTCATTGATTATGGATTTCACGCACCTACTATTTCTTTTCCTGTTTCGGGAACCTTAATGATTGAACCGACGGAAAGTGAATCGAAAGCAGAATTAGACCGATTCATTGAAGCCATGATTGCGATTCGTGAAGAAATTGAGGCGGTAAGGGTTGGAAAGGCAGATCCAAAGAACAATGTTCTGAAGAATGCCCCTCATACGGCTGAAATGGTTACCTCGACAGAATGGATGTATCCTTATTCTCGCGAGCAAGCCGCATATCCTCGCCCCTGGGTGCGTGAAAAAAAATTCTGGGCTTCAGTCGCCAGAATAGATAATGTTTATGGAGATAGGAATTTAATATGTTCGTGTCCACCTATAGAAAGTTATCAAAACGGATGAAAAAAACGCCATTTATTTTACCATTGCTTCTGTCAGTAATGTTCTTTCAGTCTAATGCAAAGGCGGCTGATCTTTACAGTTTTGCAGTAAATGCGAACTGTACGCTCAAAAAGAATGTAAATAAAAAGTGGGAAGTGGTAACCGGTGACGAAGTCCAAGGGGAGTCACTCGTGGTGATTCCGTCTAAGTCCAATAAGGAATATTCTAATTTCTTTTTTAAAGGGTCTTGGTTTGCTGCAAAAACAGATTGTTTTATTTTAAAATCAGAAACGAACAAGGGCGCTCCCGAGAGTACCATAGCGAAACATTATTTCGTAGATCTACGCTTGAGTGACATCATGATGAATGGTAGCGGTACATCGGGCCTTTCTACTACCGCTGGAATAGTGACTAATTCGACGGGGAAGTATAGCCCGGGGCTTGGGTTTTCACTTCGCCTTGGAAAATGGTTGAATCAGAAAAGTGCATTATATTTCGAGATGGGATATTTTTCGGGTAGTCAACCAACCTCACTCACTCAAATTATCACTTATAACGGTACGCTCACCGAAAAAATTTACGACTTTCACCTAGGGTATCAATATTATTTTTCCAAAAAATGGATGACTCCCTTTGTGGGAGCGTCTATTGGATATAACAGGCTTACTGGTGTGGGATTAGAGTCGCCGTATAACTGGACCTATTCTTCGTCAGGAATCGGAGAAATGGTTGAGGTTGGTGCGGTAAAGGATTTTTCAAAACACTTTTCTGCCACGCTGAGTTTGAGTTACACCCTGATGAGTTTTAATACGATGACGATTGCTGAATCAAACTCTACGAGCGTCAACGTGGCTGGTTCACAATATGCAAATGCCATGGGGTATTCACACCTCGGTATTAATCTTAGTGGCCGCTACTCTTTCTAAGAGTTCTTTACGTAAGCGGTATATTCGTCCGCACCCATGAGTGCATTGAATTGTGCTTTAGCATCTTGTGCTTCAATTACAATCATCCACTCCGTGTGTGGGGTTAAATTAATTTTACCTGGATCCTGAGTGAGGTCAGTATTTGCTTGGACTACTTTACCTGCGAGTGGTGAGTAAAGATCAGACACAGCCTTAATGCTTTCCACAACGCCAAATGTCTCATTGGCCTTCAATTCACGGCCTACCTTTGGAAGATCAAGATAAACAATATCACCCAAGCTGCTCTGTGCATGCAAAGTGATACCGACTCTGACTTGAGTGTCGGAAAGTAATTCTGCCCACTCGTGCTCTTTTGTATATTTAAATTGGCTAGGGTAACTCATGCTTGCTCCTTTTTATAAAACGGCGTTTTAATGATTTCAAATTCGTGAAAATCGTCTCTCACTTTTACAAATAGTTTAGTTCCTACGGCTTCAAATTCTTTATCGATGAAGGCAACACCAATGGGGTATTTGAGTGAAGGAGAAGAGGTGCCACTGGTAATGACTCCAATTCTCTTCTTTTGGTCATGTGAGTAGACTTCATATCCTTGGCGAGGAATTCCTCGGCCGAGCGACTTTACGCCTACTAATGATTTAGTTTGGCCTTTATTTTTTAATGCTAAAATAGCCTCTTTGCCGACAAAATCAGATTTCTTGTTGAGCTTAGTTACCCAACCCAAACCCACCTCAAGTGGATTGGTGTCATCACTCAACTCATGTCCATAGAGTGAATATTTCATTTCAAGTCTCAAAGTATCGCGCGCCCCAAGGCCACAAGGGATCAAGCCATCTGGGGAGCCAGTTTGGAGGAGTGCGCCCCAAATGGTGGGGGCGTCATGCCATGGTACATAAATTTCGAACCCGTCTTCGCCGGTGTAGCCTGTTCTGGCAATGATGGTAGGAATATTCAGTACTTTACCCTCTTTGCACCAGTAGGTTTTGATTTCATTTAATCTAGTTTCAGTTAATTTTTGTAAAATGAGCTCAGATTTTGGTCCTTGAATTGCGATCTGTGAGTATTGTGGGGAAACATTTGAAAGTTTGGGTTTGGTGCCGTCGTATCCAGAATAGATAGTTTGAATGTGGGCAAAATCTTTGTCTGTGTTGGATGCATTCACCACTAGAAAAAATTTCTTTTCGCCCAAGCGATAAACAACTAGGTCGTCTACTATTCCGCCGTTCTGATTGCAAAGTGCTGAGTATTGGGCTTGTTCGACCGCGAGGGTAGATACGTCGTTCGTGACCAAGTAATTCACAAAATCAAGTGCCCCATCACCTTCGACTAAAATTTCGCCCATGTGGCTTACATCGAAAAGGCCAGCGGCGGTCCTTACCGCTGTGTGCTCCGCGAGAACGCCTGAGTATTGCACCGGAAGTTCCCAGCCACCAAAATCAACGAGTTTGCCGCCAAGCTTCTTGTGCTCAGCGAGAAGTGCAGTTTGTTTCAACATAATGGGGAAACTGTACCGAAAAGTGAGGAATTTGGCCATGGAAATGATCGGATGGTATTTCATAAAAAACGCTAACAAATTGTTATAATTAACAAATTTCTCATGATCGTCAACAATGTGCGTTAAAGAAGTCGTCAAGCCAGTGACTTCTTTGTTTTTATTAAACAAAATGTAAATAGAAGTCGATAGGTTACGTAGGGCGAGGCCCTTAAACGATGATGAAACCAAAAATACGACTCTACTTATTATGTTCGGCAGTCACACCCATGATGATCTCATTGTTTGGATGTGCGTCCAGTACATCACTCAACCTTCAAAGTAATCCAACAGGCGCTGATGTTTACGTCACCTCGCTCGACGGCGCGAACCCTAAGAAAATTGGAACTACACCACTCTTGATTCCAGCAGAAGATGCAGTGAAGGCAGCAAATACGATTGGGCCAGTCATGCTTGAGTTCAGAAAAGATGGTTTTGTACCATCGAAGTCAATGGTCACTGATCTTGCGCCTGCGGACATCACCATGACCGCTGAACTTCAGCGCTCATCAGGACTAGAAGACATTGAAAAATTAAATAAGGTGATTGATCGTCTTTTTGAATCGCAACGTCTGGCGCGAGTAGGACGATTAGAAGACGCCATGAAACTTACCGAGAGCATTCAAAAAGAAGCGCCAGAATTGTCGGCCCTCTATGAAATTCAAGGTGGAATCTACTATCTACAGAAGAAACCGCAACAGGCGCTTGATTCCTATTCAACCTCAATCCGCTATAATCCTAAAAATGTTGAGGCGGTAAGAATGAGAAACCATTTAATGTCATCACTCGGTATTAATGTTGGATCTAAGCGAGCAGAACCCCTTAAGGCTGCGCCGGCCACTAGCGAGGATAAGAAATGATTAAAATTACAAATATTTTATGTGTGTTCGGACTGCTGGTCTATGGATCCCTCTCAGTCGCCAACGCTGAAGGGTTCTCCAGCACTGAAAATCCGGAATGGCAAAAAGTAAATTTAGAAAATTCTCTCGCCGAAAAAGCAAAGGCTTTACTTGCTGCATACTCACAAGGCCAATCGTCCAGCGTTCAGGTAGCGATTACTTTAATCCCGCCAATGAAGGATAAAAGAGTTCCGGCGTCAAAGACCTCCGCGATAAATAACAACAAAACCAATGCTGAAAATGAGGTTTTCTTAGGTAAAATTGATTTGTCGGTACCCATTTTTGATCAAATGAGCAATTCGAGGAGAGAGGCACAGGGGGCCGATGGGCCTGGGTTCTTTGATCAAATTCAAAAAGTAACCATGAATGCCTATCTGCCAAAATTCGTGTTGGATGCAAGCAAAGAACAAATTGAAAAGCAATTGAAAGCAATGGCCAAGGTTACCCCTAAGGCGATAGTCGCAGTCAGCATTGAAGAGTTTAACTCCCCAAAAATGATTAAAGAAGATGAATCGTGGGGGATGAAAAAGTGGCTGGTAGAATTTAAAAACGTGATTGGACTTAGCTTTGGGGCATTGATTTTATCAATTTTCCTATTCATGGTGAGCACGCAAGTGCTCGCCTCATATAAAAAAATCGAAACGAAAAAGATATCTGTATTAGAGGCGCGAAATATACTCGAAGAGAACAAAATTAAAGAAGAAAAATCGAACAAAGAAGAACCGGAAGAGGCGATCGCCGCCACAGAGGATTTTGCCGGAGCGGGAGCCATCAGTGGTTCCTTCCAAGATGATTCCGACTGGGGAGAGAAGGAAAACGTCGATTCAGGTTTTAAACGCTTTCAAGATATCGTCCACCACGAAGCAGATCATGCAGCTGCAATGGTGCGCGCGTGGATTCAACATCCCGGGAAAAACGGCCCGCTTGAGGCGCTCTTGACGCTTCCGCAAGTATTGGATTCAAAATCTCTCATGTCATTGTTCTCGCTACTGACCCTTGAGGAGAGAAAACTTTGGAAAGCGGTCTTAAGTGAAAAAATGACGGGACCAAGCAATAGTGAAGCAAGGGTTGCTGAATCTTTCATCTCAAGACAAATCGTAGAGTCGATGCTCATACCGAACCCGATTACTGATCACGAGTTAAAGAAGTTGTTGCAATCACTCTCGCTGAAAGAATGCGTAGAATTGATGAGCGGACATCCCGAGTATTCTCCTTTACTGATTAACCTTTTACCGACTGCGATTGTAAGCAGGATTTATTCTTTACTTCCTCAGGACAAGGCAGACGACATTACCCTAATGAGTATCAAATACTCGGATACAGAGTTTGCCGAAAAGGGAATGGAACTAAAGGAAAGAATTAACGAATTTAAAAATAATCAAGTTGCCAGATCAAGCGCTCCATTTGTTGAAAACATTACAGAGCTGCTTCGTACTGTGGATGATAATAAAGAACGGTCGATTTGGAATGCGCTTCTGGAGGCAGGCGAGACCGCAGTGATTCTTTCCACGGCAGCAAAAGTATTTCCGAGTCACTTGGCCGTCAAACTGCCTGCTGCGACCCTAAAGGCCGTGCTCGACCGCTTTACTGCAGCTAAAAAGGCAGACTTTATTTTTTCTATGAATGAACAGAATCAAAAATTCTATTTAGAGGTTTGTGGTAAAGAGGGCAGTAAGGTGCGCGAGATTATCGACTACGAATTAAAGCAAATCGGGAACAATGATTTACGCAAAAAGAAAATATCCAAAGCGGCGCCTGCTCTTCAAAAGGAATTTGTGGAAAACATACGCTCTATTGTGATAGCCGACGAGCATGTGAGGGATGTGGCATTAGAAGTAATTCAACAATGGATACGTCAAAGCGGACCAGGTGAAAATCATATACAAAAAGCCGCATAATGCCTTATCACTTCTCTTCTTGTTTCTCATTTTTCCACTCTTTGCGTCCCTGCGTCCAGCGCAAGCTGAAGAAGAAATTAAGTCGCACCAATTTCATCTGAGAACAGGAGATTTAAGCATGTCGATTTCGGGTGGTGGTTTGTCAAAGTCTTATAGTTCTTCGAGCACGCTTGACTTAGAGTATGAAACCCTAAATTCCTCTCGTTCGTCGAATATATTCAGGGCAATTATTGCCATTGACTCTAAATTAGGAAAAGCCGTTTATACTTTTATGGGGGTGGGAAAACGATATTATTTCCTGAATTCAAACGGTCTCATTAGTCATGTATCAGGGTCGGGGTTTGATGTGGAAGTGGTTCCGGCGCGTCGATTTTATTATGGCTTTGACGCTGGATTTGCCACCGGGCTCGTGACCACACTAGGCGCCCAACTCGAAACCACAAGTTATATGCTCGATGGTAGCCTCTGTGTTGGTTACATCCGACAAATGTCTAAGTCCATTGCATTCGATGCGCAGCTTGGAATGGGGATGGCTTATGGGTTTACTGGTGCTTCAGCAACTGCACAAACACAACGCATACTTTTGGGAATGATCTATAGTTTTTAGGCATCACTTATCCTTGACCCCACTTCAGTCCTATGAGGTAATTGGGCTATGAATCTAGTTAACTTAGGCGGTATTGCTTTTGCAGCATTTATCATGGTTTTTTCAATGGTTTATGGAAACCCGAACCCTATGAAAATGCTGGACCTCCACGGCGCCACTATCGTCCTTGGGGGGACTCTTGCCTGTGTAGGGGTAGCGTTTTCACTTCCTCGGGCAGCTTCAATGCTCATGATCTTTTTTCGCGGACTTTTTAAAACGTCCGTACCAAAAGATATTAATAAAAAAATAATTCAGGAACTCATGACCTTAGCGGAAGCGTATCGCTCCGGCTCGCCCGACCTGGATGCCTTGATCCAAAACTGTAGCGATCCATTCATGAAGGAAGCAATGACGGCGCTCACTGACGAAGTGCTTGAGCCTAATAAGCTACTTCGCGTTTTACATTCGAGAGTAACCACCATGTACGAGCGCTATACTGATGATGCCAAAATGTTTGCATCCTGTGGAAAGTATCCTCCAGCGATGGGCCTCATGGGCGCAGTGACTGGGATGATTTTGCTTTTGGGTTCATTGGGTCAACCCGGTGCCGAAAAACATGTAGGACCACATATGTCTGTAGCGTTAGTGGCCACTCTCTATGGTATCGCACTTGCAAATTTATTTATTATTCCTATTGGCGAGCACCTTCAAGAAATTGCCAAAAAAATAAAGCTAAAAAATACCATTATTGTCGAAGGAATTAGATTCATCCAGCAAAAGCAAAATCCAGTCGTACTTGCGGAAGAGTTGAACTCCTACCTACTTCCAAACGAACGTTTGGATTGGAAAGCGATGACGAAGTGAGAATGTTGAATGTCTGAACAGCCACCAAACGAATCCGGGCAAGACGAAGAACCAGCATTTCACTATGGCAGCCATGATGAAGGCCATGGTGACGGTGGCCACGGAGAGCCTTGGCTCGTTTCTTACGCGGACATGATGACGCTCCTGTTCGGATTTTTTGTGATCATGTATGCCTTTGCAGCCGCAAAACTTGAAGAAGACCCTGACATCATTAAAATGAGAAAAGAGCTCGCCACGTTTTACGGAGGTACTTACGTCAATCCTCTTGAGGTGATTGAAAAGGACATTCAAAAAACATTGGCTAATAATCCCGATTTTAAGAAAAATACAGACATCGTGTCTGATTTGGACGGAATTAAGATTACCATCACCAGCCAAGTCCTCTTTGAAAGTGGTAAATCAGAGATCACGGTGCCCAATATTCCCGCAATTAAAAGCCTCATTAAGGAAATCGGTAAGGGCGGGAAAAATTATAAAATTAGGGTAGAGGGCTACACCGACGATACCCCCATTCATAATGAGCGGTTTCCTTCGAATTGGGAATTGAGTGCGTCGAGAGCAATTTCTGTCCTCAAACAATTTGAAGATGACGGATTTGATATCGACAACTTACAGGCTGTGGGTTTTGGTGAGGCGCATCCATTACTTCCAAATGAAAACGAAAAGGGTGAACCTCTGCCTGAGAATAAGAGCAGAAACCGCAGAGTCGTGATTCGAGTAGTGCCAGCGGATGAAGTAAAAAACCAAAAGCCAACACAAGCACCTTTAGCTGCGCCCGCTAATGAAGCCGAAGAACATAAATAAGATTTTAATTTGTGTGCACTCTCTATATAATCTAAATCTATGAACAGAAAAACGCTCATTTTCACTCTACTCGTAATTACTATCATTTTGGCAGTATTCGTATTTAGAGATCGCCTCGGTTTTGTGGTGAGAAAAAACACCATAGAAACTCAGCAGAAAATTCAAAAAATAAATGATTTGGACGTACTTGCACAAGGCGAAAAAGCAAACCAGGGTAGCCTCTATGGTGCAATCATGCGTTTGTCTGGTGGTGAGAGTAAAAACACACTCGGAACGATCATTGAATTGGCCAATTCAAAATCCAGTCACGTCAGAGCGGCCGTGGCATTTAATCTTGCTAGTCAAAATGACCCCCAGGCCACTGAGGCTCTGAGAAAGTTAATGAAGGACTCGGATACATTAGTAAGAAGTCACCTGGCGCGAGGACTGGGAGTGAATCCATCGGCTGAACGTATTCCGATGATTCGTGAATTCTTAGGGGTGAGCGGCATCGGTGATACTGAAAGAGTGGATGCATTCTCAGCCCTGTATAACGCAAGCCCCACAGCAGGAGAAAAAGACGCTGTATTACAACAGTTACTTAGTTTCTCAAACCAAGAAAAAAACACCAATTTGAATTACCTCGCGGCTATGGCGCTCATGACCCTGGCTCCGCAAAATGAAAAAGTGATCCTCATGATGAGAAAATCTTTGACCAATCATCAATGGCAGATGACCGCACCTGTCGCCATCAGAAACCTAGCGGTAAAGCGGGATTCTTGGCTTCAGGAGAACTTTAATTCTCTCCTGCAGAGTACAAAAGACTTTGATAGTAAAAGATCGTTAATTGAAGTGATCCACATGCTTTGTCCTGCAGATCGTTGGGCAATTATTGAAAAGGGATTTGATAAAGAAACCGACCCGACATTGAAATTGGAATGGATACAGATAATCGGATTTATGCCAGGGGACGAGGCAAACTCACTGTTGTTGAAATTACAGAAAAAACTAAAGCCGACTGATGCAAATTTGTCTTCAAAAATCAGGGAAACAGAGGGGATTATTAAAACATCACCCTTTAAGGACCCGTGCCTGCAGCAACGGTAACTGAGCTTGGACTGCGATTGCTTGAAGGCGGAGTGTTCTGTGCGAACGCAGGTGTGATTTGAACCACTGATCCATCTTGCAGATGTGCCTCAACCATGCCGCTCACCAAATTTAGTTGAAGCGAAGAGAATGAACTACTCAGTTTAGATAGTGGAATTTGAGTGCCACAATATCCACTGTTTTCATCTACTACTAAAATCGAATTGCTCACTTGATCAAAAATAAAAATCTTCTTAATATCATCAGCCCAAACCATGCTGGTGGGTTGTAATGTTGAGGCTTGCGAAAGGTTAATAATTTTTTGCGTGGCCACTTTGAGTTTTTGAATGGTCTGCCCTTGTGGCAGGTCAAGGGTCATAAAATCGAGGGTTTGCTTTTCTGAATTGTAAAAAACTGCTTGATTGCGGGCCACTGAAACTTGGAGCAAGGAGTAGGGCTGAAGAGCGGGATCATCGTAGGTCCGGATAGGAGATAAGTTTCCTCCGTATTTGGACACGAACACCTTGAGCTTAGTGTTTCCGTCTTTTGATTTATCGATTACCCAAATTTGGTGGCTTTTTTCGGCAAGTGCGATGGCTTGAATTTGATTCAAGTCTGGGTTTGATCCGGCGATAAAATCAAAATGTCCTGAAACCCCAGACTGAAATGAGATCGCATTCATAACGCCAGCAACCGAAAAAGTTTGTTTTGGTGATACCGCTGTCTGCGCGGCACTTGCGCTTCCAAAAATGAAGTGAGCACAGTCGAGGGAAAGGGAATTGGTCGAGTGGAGAGTTCCGAACTGTTGAGCTGCGCTCAAGCAGCCAAATTTGTCGCTAACAGTTCCGCTTGCCGCAAAAGCCGAGCCCATCTGCATCACCAAAGTGCCGAGTAAGATGCGACCAAAATAGTTTAACGATACCCCACGCCTCATAACAATATTATTTCGTGAAATGCATCAGAACGGAATGTGTCCGCAGTGACATTTTCTTAAAAACCGCGGGTCTCGATCTTTTGCTTGAGGCGCGCGTTAATATTAATAAGGCATTACAATAACTTGGTAGCCAGCAAGATACGACAAAGCTAAGGATAAATGAATTGCAATAAGTTGTCGGAGCCCCTTTAAAGGAAGTGGGCGAGATTGAGGGCGAGCGAGGCGGCAAGGGCTAGCCCGAAGAATAGGCTCGTTTTATTGATTCTTAACTTTGATTTTGCTGATGATCTCCGGTTGCCCATAAAAAATCTTGGGGGCATTGCCGTGGGAGGGGTAAGTGGTCGGCCGACACCCTGAGCGAGGCGAGTAAGGTCATTCACTTGAGTTTGTATCTTTTTAATTTTGGATTGAATTGTTCTACGGTGAACTTCGCTGATGCCGGGTTGACTCAGCTCTAATTCAAGTTCAACAATAATGCCGAGTTTAGCCATCGCTAATTGTTTAATGGGGAGTGCTTTATCGTATTGGGATAGCTTTTCCTTTTCGGTCGAAAATAAAGTGTTTCTGATCGGAGACTTGTTTTGAGCGGGTTGATTCACGGGGTTCCTTCCTCACTCACTCTTCATCTTGAGTGAGTTCAATAATTTGCTTAACTTTGGTTTCGAGAGCGTGATCCATTTCACCGATATATTGTGTGAAGCGTTGTTCCATCTCCTTTTCTCGATAATAGATTTCAATGAGCGGGCGCTTGGCCTGCTGCGATTCATAAACCGCAGTTTTTTTGGCGGTAATTGTTTGAGCAACAATATCGGCTTCAATGAGTATTTCGCCTTGGTTTTGTCTGTTTGAATCGAACTCGAGATCATTGAGTTTCATCTGTATTCGGCGAGCAAAAGAAATTGCGGTTTCTTTGAGAGAGTTTACTGGAATTTTTTTCAACTTTTCAATACTCACAGCCACCATTCTTCTCGCAGACGGATCAAGGTGTTGGAAGAAAGTCATGCACTCGGCATAGTTCCAAAAAGCATGGACCAAACCCCATTCAGATATTTCAAATTGTGAAACGAGAGTTCTCACTTGATGGCCCTCTAGGTTCCGAATAGTATTAAACGGATCAATTTCTTTATCGTTGTTTTCTTCCCAGGTCATGCCCTGAAGGGCGAGAAGTTGTACGAATTCCTGAAGTGTAGAGTTAGTTTGTCGCTTTCCACTTATTGTTTTTTCAATTTGTGACCACACATCGGGGCTCACCCAATCCATAATCATTTTTGAAAGATGAAAATCAAGTCCTTCACAGAGAAGGGAAAATTTGTTGAGGCCCTCAGGGGTCAGAGTCCAATCACGGGTAATGATCGCACAGGTTCTCGGTTTTTCATTAATGAGATCTAAGACCTTAATCTTGAGTGCGGTTTGATTTAATGAGTTCATAGTGATTCCTCTCTATTGCCCTTCGGCGACATTCTGGAATTTCCTTAAACTAATTCAACTGCGTCGCTGCCAAGTTCGTTTCAGAGATTAAGGCGCAATAATCAAGCGAGGGTCAAAACCATGACGCGTGTCGCATATTACACATTAAATATTTAGTAATATTAACCGATAATGATAGCTGGGGAATAAACACTTGAGAATGAACCACAATTGCGTTTCTAAAATCATGAAGGGAATGGGGGCGTCGCTAATTACAGCGATGCTGCTACTGGTGACTTCATGTACAGAAAGTGCGACGACCGCGACGGGTTCGTTTGGCCTCCTCATGTACAAGGTTGCGGGCGACAATCAAATTTCTACAGACGTGAAGACACCCTTCCTCACGCCAGTCAGCATTAAAATTGCCGCCCCTGACGGAACCACCGTTCCAGCTGGTATCGAAATTGATTTTACCTTGTCAGCCGGAACTACTGCACAGCTTTCGGGTGCCATCGCTTATACCGACCCAAATGGAATGGCTTCTGTTACCGCGATTGCTCCGAAAAATTACGCTGAACAATTCACAATCACAGCAACCGCTCCCTCAATTGGCCTCAGTACAGTATTTAATCTTCAATCTCCTGCAACATCAGCAGCCCAACACTTTGAGTTAGATTCAACTCATCATTTGATTGAAACCGCCGGTACTCCCTTTGCTTTTATTTTACGAGTGCGAGACGGACAAAACGTGGTGGTACAAGATTACAGCGGCAATTTACTCCTCTACTGGACCTATATTGGTAGTCCATCTTGGTCGGGGATCTATCCTGTGTTACCGCAAGGACTCATCAACTGTACGTTTGTAGCGGGAGTTTGTAATACAGCGTCCATTTATCAGGTTGCCGATATTGTGAGCCCCACTAAAATTTGGGTCGGAATGCCACCTGGAATTGGAGGACCTTTTGCGGTTTCTGCTAAACCGCTTACAGTACTGCCTGCCGGACCAAGTCGTTTAGTGGTGGCAAATAAACCGGGTGGGCCACTCGGCCTTGATGGGGTTGCGGGCACTGCGGACGATGCCACCGCCTACACCAGTATTATTACCAAGACAGATCAGGCGGATTTTCAATTCTTTCCTGCGATCACTGACGTGATGGGGAATTATTATCAAGATGGAAACCCCGCGCTCTTTACCATGAGTGGATCAGGCGCGTTTGTCCAATCCCCCCATTTGGTTTCAAATGGGTCTAATTATGTTTTGCATTTAGATAAAACAGGACAAGGGACGATTTCAATTTCTGATACGAGCGGAAATGGCTACACCAGTAGCAATATTCCCATCATTATTAATCCGGGTCCGCCAGCACAATTACAGGTGATTTCCCAAAATGCGGCTGCGGGGCACGAGCGCGCGGGAATACCTTTTACCTATATTCTTGAAGCACAGGACGCCAAAGGGAATCGCCTCATCAGAAGTTACGACACAGGAACTGGAGATTATACGGTAGCGACGACCGTTCACGCCACCTTCAGCAATCATGTTGCCAGTCACGATAACCCGAGACGGCTAGATGTAAATGCGTCGAGCGCGGTAAACACATGTAGAGCGATGGTTTCTCCCATGGCTAGTTTGCCATCTTCACCACCAGGTGTTTTTGGATTTCACGTTACTGGAACTATCAATCCTTGTGACTCAGCATCAGACACCGTTCAGTTTTTAGAAGGAAGTGCCCAATTGAATCCGACTGCGATCGCGGTCTTAAATATCCTCGATGCCAGTGATACCACGGTAACTCCGGCTCGAAATCCGATCCTTACTGTGACCGCAGATGCTTATCTCACTCAATTTCCTGCGATTTCATCCGGGCCCAACACATTCATTGTTCAGCAAGGTCCTCCCACTTATTACGCTGGCTATAAATCGCTTGATCCGAATCAACCGCTCTGTGGGCCTGAATCATTCGTGAGTGCAAATGGCATGAATGGGAGCGGTGGCTGTGGTGCGCTTCCCGCGGGACATGCTCCGCGAAGTATTTACATTGGTGCGATTGATATTGGAGGAAACTTTGATCACTGGGTTTATTTCCCGTCGACCTCGCTTGCAACAGCAGTAGCTACTCTTCCCAATGGAGTGGCGTCGGATCTCACCTTTACGCAAACGACCTTTAATGGCAACCCAGTTACTCAGTTTGTTCACACTCCCGTTTCGACGGCTGAATATCAACAAGTGGTTTCACCACGAAATGCCGACGAGATTTCTGCTTCCGCTACCTATCCTGGGCTCATTACCCAGGACCCGCCGCAAACAATTACTGTTTCAACGGTTCCGGCCACCATTTCGGGATATAGAATTTTAGCATTTCAAGGGAGTGGTGTTACGACTCAATTGGATGCGACTCAGAAGTTTGCACTCCTTCTAGTGCCGATTGACCCCGCTGGGAACTTTACCACCATTGGAACGCTTAACTTACAAACCGGTAGTTATTCCGGTGTAAGCATGGGTCTAAGCTTCACCGTAACTGGCGTTACTAATTCGCCCAAGGGAACCGCACCCATACTTCCCATTAATGGAACC
>CAIMWN010000238.1 GCA_903845155.1 Oligoflexia bacterium | reverse complement strand
TTATCTTAACGATATTTTTGGTAACGCCATCCACACTCTTTATTCTAACAATGAACAGATTGAAAAATCGGTGGTGGAGTCGGATCTCGTCATTAGTGCGATTCTGATTCCGGGTGCTAAGGCTCCAAAATTAGTGACTCGAGACATGATTTCAAGAATGCAGCCAGGCGGAGTAGTGATCGATGTGGCTGTCGATCAAGGTGGCGCAATTGAAACCTGTCGCCCAACCTCACATGAGCATCCTACCTATACTATCGAGAACATTATTCACTACGCGGTTCCCAATATGCCAGGAGCGGTGCCTCGCACCTCTACCTACGCATTGACGAATGTGACCCTGAGATATGGCCTCATGATTGCTAACTTGGGTTGGAAAGAGGCAGTTTCTCGTGATCCTGCTCTCATGAAGGGTGTGAACCTTGCTCATGGAAAATTGACCTATAAAGCGGTTGCAGATGATCTAGGGTTGCCTTACGAGCCGCTTAAGCTTTAAGCTATAGTTAATGGGTAAAAAGCTCGGCCTCATTCTTAGGCTAGTCAATACGATTGCTGTCCTCGCGGTCTTAGGTCTCTTTGTCTACACAAGGATTATTTTTAAGCACCCTGTGATTACAGAGTCCAAAGAACGAAAAAAACTTTTAGACAATCAGAACAAACCAACCTCGACCACTTTGGCGAGGAAGGGGCTCATTAGTCTTGATCCCATCACTGCAAATCTTGATCCTTTTAAAGATACAGACGGAAAACAAAAATCGCATTTCCTGACCCTTACCGCTTCCATTGAAATTCGTGATGAAAAGGAAGCACCTCGCTTTGAAGCTGTGCGACCAATTATCATGGATCACATTCTACAAAGTTTAAGTAAAAAGAAGTTTGAGGATCTGGACCAAGTGCAGGGTCGGTATGTTTTTAGATCGCAGATTATTGATGCCGCAAATGAGGCGATCGGCGCTCCCGTGGTAACTGAAGTATATTTCAGTGAATTCCTTCTTCAATAAAAGGTCGTCCCGATCTTTATGTTGAAGATCGCGTCAAAAGAACTCTGGTTTTCACTTTGTACTTAGTCTGAAATTCTCTTCTAGTGATTGCATTAGAAAACACCCGTTTTTGACGCAAACTTCAACATAAAGATCGGGACGACCTTTTAGAAGGCGTAGGTGATTCCCGCGCCAAGGTCATTTCTAGTGTAGGCATCACTCCAGTAATATTCGTATTTTAAAGTAATACCCATGGTGGGGTTGAAGCGATATCTCAGTTGGACAGTTTGAACGGTGCTGGCTATTTGCTTCGTAAATGAGTTGTCGCTGATCACGGTATATCCTTCTTCTCCGGTGTCGTAGCGATAAGATGCTTCGAAGTTTTGGCCTTTAAAAAATGTAATCACTGCATAAACGCGTTTTGTATCTACAGGGCCAGGCAAACTACGATTCAAGCGTACTCCGGTTTGAATCGTTGCTTGCCAAAAGTAATAAACTAATTCGGCAATTCCATAATACCCGGAATAGGGTGCATGATTGGCGGTATACCCCATGCCGATACCTGGAACGAGTGAAAGATCGGACAATGTTTTTCGGTGTATTTCGTTAAAAAAATCGAGCCCCGGTAAAATATTCGAATCCGTAGAGCTGGCCAAACTTGTATCTTGGTACCAATATTCATTGTAAGTATGAGTTAAATTGATGGCGCCCAAAAATGCGGTTTCATTGAAGTGATCTTTGTAATCAGTTTCAATCGTCCATTGGTTAGTAGGTTGATGATCGAGAACAGTATAAATGTTCACATCATTCCAAACCCCATACCCTTGACTCAAAGTAGAGTGCTCGTATTGCAGCTCCACATGATCTGCAAGTGCAAATGAAGGCATTGCACAGATACCTAATAATGCCGAGCCCAGTACCCATTTTTTAATTAAATTCAATTTTATTTTGCGAACAATCACCGAGCAGCCTCTTCGTATTCAATTTCAAAGTTTTCATTCTTCGGCGTTGAGACTGTAAATTCGGAATCTGATTCCTTGATTTGAGTCTCTCCCGACATCGCTCTCACTTGTTTAACGTATTTTTTCGGGAAGGTCCAAGTCATTTGAATTAAGTTTGGTCGGCCGAGCACTTTCATCGAATAGAAATCACTGTTATTCTCGCTTCGTTGAATGCTCCACTGTGTAGCACTTCGATCATTGAGAAAACTGGCGGCTTGGGACATGGTGTACCACTTAAATTTACCGTCCTTGGTTAGAAACTCATTGTATTCCATCCAGCGTTTGAGTGACAGAGGATAAAATGCAACACCTGGGGGATGAAAGTAAAAAAGTCGGATGGCGTGATTCCGAGATACGTAACTAGAAAGGGATTCTAGCCACGCGGTCATATATTCAGATGGGATTTTTTGTTGGTTTGCTTCTTCAAAGGAGGCAGCGTTTCGATATGAAGCTGCGGGGAAGGCCCAAGTGGTATGATCGGTCTTCACTAGATCACGAAATGTTTGTGTGGGCCCTAAGCCGCTATTACCGGTAAAATAATATGAATTATAGTCATGTGCCTCAAGCCACTGGGTAACCCATGCGGGATGGTTTCCGAGCGGAGCTGAATATTCTTTCACTGGTTTTTGGCTCATTTCACTGACCAAGGCCCTGTTTTTCTCTAGGTAATCCTCTAGCTCTGAATTGGGGGAGTCTTTAATATTGTAGCCGAAAAAATCATGAATCCATCCACCATGAGCTCCAACCTCATGCCCTTCTTTGACCCAATAACGAACCCAATCTTGAGAAACAGAATTTTTTTGTAGATCAAACCCAAGATGATCGCCCACTTGCCTTGCGTCAGGTCCTGCGGTGACATGAATTGAAAATGGCCCTTGAGCAAAGAGATTATATTTTTTCATCAGCTGCAGGCCGGGAATGGCAGCATTTGAATCTACGTGGATATTCAATACCATTCCGCCTTTGCCTTCTGGTGATGATAAAAGGCGTGGTAGACCAATCCAATCTTCGGAAATCCACCTTAAGAAACTATGAAGGAGTAGCCCGTCGGTACGAGTCTTAAGGTAACCTAATGGCATATTAATCCAGAGTACTTCACCTTTACCGTAAGCATTGGTGCCCGCAACCAAAGACCCATCGATGGACTCGAGAATAATTTTCCCTTTAAAACTTTTCGCGGATTCCGTTGGCCAGTAAGGATAGGGCGCAATTCTTTGTTGATAGGTGCTCAGTACATGAGTGTCTTGATTGGGGTTCTCCCAAACTGGATCGGTATATTGTCCGGGTGCAATTCGAAGTGCTTCTATCCATTCATTCGAAATTTGAATTCCGGCGCTCCTGAAGAGGAGGTTCCTCTCTTTTTCTCGCAGCACGTGAGGGAATTCAAATACTTTCTCCACGGGAAGTGTTTCAAGATCATGATGATGAGAGTCCTGCGAAAGCGCATCCCCTACAATGACTAGTTTTCCACCTTCCTTAACATAGTCTTGCAGAGTCGCTAGTAGTGGTGCTTGAACTTCGGTGATGAGTTGGTCGGGAAGAATAATTCCTTTGGAGCGTATTTTTGAGATCCGAAAGGGTTTAAGTAGGTCTTCACTTGAATAGCGAGTAAGGGGAATCCCCTCTTCGCGAGCTGCACTCATCCAAACGTCAGTGTATGTCTGTGATAACGAAGACTGAGGCACCAGAAGCGCCAAAAGAGGTTCAGCAGCTTTTTTTTTAAAAGTTTGATAAAGAGGGTAAGAAAAAAAAAGTCCCAATAAAAGCACTACGGCATATTTATTGAGAGCTTTCATTCAGTGCAATCGTGGCGGTGGCCTCTTGTTTAGCTGGGATGAGTACTGCGTTTCGGAGTGCATCCATTTCGGTACGCATGCGTTCTCTCTCTTGAGATAACTCAAACTGTACTTGAGCTAATTGCCCAATTTGAAATTCAAGCTCACTCAGTTGCTTTGCCAACAAGGGATTCAATCCTTCGAATGCCAATGCCTGTGCTTTTAATTGTTCTTGTTTTTTTTTGCTCTGTCCTGAGCGAAATAAGCTGATCATCATCGTGAAGATCCTCGCAATCTGTATATATTGTGATGCGTCTATAATCAAAAATCAAGACTTTAGCTTTAATACTTTGTACTATTTGGATTAAACCGATGCCATTAAATAATTACTCACTTGAAGAACGTTTAGTAGAACCCTTTAGGTCAATTCGTTGGCTGGCCGTGACGCCGCTATTGAAATTGTTCACTTTTATATGCTTGGTGTTATTTTTGGTCTTTTGGTGGTTTGAACGATCAATGGTATTTGAGTGCTGGGGAGGAACGCTCTCAAGACTCACCCATCTTCTAGAACTTCCTTGGCACGTGGGAATCGCACAATGGCCAGACCCGGCACATGCTTACCTTGCAGTGCCCACTTTAGAGATTTGGATCGTGCCTCCGAGCACTTGGGTGTGGTGGAGTTTCGTTTTGGGGACAGGCGCGGTTTGGATGATTACGGGGCGTCTTAAGCAATCATTTCTTCCGGTGAGAACCGCAGTTCGTTTTTTATTGATGCCCTTGTGGATTACCATTGTTTGGTTTGTCGTTTTTCCATTGAAATTTAATCACACGATCGAAGAGTGGTCGCGAATCTATTTCTTGGTGAGCTATGGTTCGGTAGCGATTCTCTCCATCATTTGGACCTTCGGAGTGTTGTGGTTTCCGATTCCTCTTTTCACAAAACTTCTGATGAGTTCACTGTGGATTATCTACACTCTCTTTGGCGTGCCCGTTTTATTCTTTATTTCGTGCATGCTGCTCAATCAAACCTCACTCCTTTTATTGCCCACTTTTGCTCTCGGGATTGTGCCGTTGGTACAGTTGGGATGGTTTGTTGCATTTTATTCTATAGCGTTAAGTGCAGGGAGTAAGACGCGATGAACACTTTTTTATTAATATTGAGTTGGTATCTATACATCTTTTTAACGCTCCTCTTTATTTACTTCGTCCGGCATTTCATTTTTACGTTAAATAGGGCTTTTCGCTCTCAAGGGGCGATGTATTTAGGAATTGAAGACTCAAGGCTTCCTACGGTTACTATTTTTGTACCCGCGCATAATGAAGAAAAAGTGATTGCGGATGCACTGAATTCACTACTGAAGCAGGATTATCCGGCGCACCTCTATAAGATTATTCCACTTAATGATCGCTCTACCGATCGGACAAAAGAAATCATTGATCAGTTTGTATTGCTTCATCCAGGCAGGATTGAAGCATTTCATCGCAATTCCGGCAAAGCTGGGAAATCAGCTGCTTTGAAAGAAGCATGTGAGAATATTCAGACAGACATCATCATCGTTTTTGATGCCGACTACATTCCTGCCCCTAAGCTGCTATTAAATTTAGTGTCGCCTTTTGTTGATCCTGAGGTGGGTTCAGTTATGGGACGAGTGGTTCCTCTCAACTCAGGTCGTAACCTTTTGACTCGAATTTTAGATCTCGAAAGATCAGCAGGCTATCAGGTGGATCAGCAAGCCCGCATGAATATGGGCCTGCTTCCACAGTACGGCGGCACCGTGGGTGGTGTGAGAACGCAAGCACTGAAAGAAATTGGGGGATGGGACGATTCTGTGCTCGCCGAGGATACCGACGTTACCATGCGAATGTTTCTCAAGGGGTGGATGGTAGTTTACCAAAATTTTTGTGAGTGCTACGAAGAAGTGCCCGAGAACTGGCAAGTCAGGATTAAGCAAGTAAGGCGTTGGGCCCGGGGCCATAATCAAGTGTTCTTCAAAGAAATTAAAAACTTATTAAAATATAAACAGATTCGGCTAATTGATAAGTTAGATGCTATCCTTCTTCTTGGAATTTTTATGATGGGGCCGCTGACCTTCGTGGGGTGGGGCGCCGCTCAAGTGTTGTATTTTGCAGGATATAGTAAAACAAGTTTGCTCGTTTCAAGTTTGGGCGCTTTTATTGCTTTTAGCTCCTTAGGAAATTTTGCCCTCTTCTTTGAAATCGGTACCGCTGCATTCTTGGATGGTTACCAAAAAAGAATTCGACTCCTTCCTCTGGGAGTCTTGTTTTTCTTTGTAAGTATGACCACCGTTGCACGTACATTTTTTGGCCAACTCTGGGACGATTACATTATGAGAAAAGAGCTCACCTGGGACAAGACTACTCGCTATAGGCTCACGCCGATGCATCGGAGAAAACAATGAGTGTGGTAGTGTTTTTTTTGGGTTTAGTGATGATTTCACTTCCTTTCATTCCGATGCTAATGGAGATCGTAAAGAAGAGTGACTTGAGCCCTCTGCAGATATCAAATCAAACGTTAAAAGACCCAAGAAGTGTGCCAGATTATGTTTTTTGGTATTTGGCGCATCTTTTGAAAGTAAATGGGCTTATTGAATTGAAAGAAAAGGTTAGTGTCAGCGTTTCTACCATGGTGGGTGACTCTTTGCTTGCGATTCCAGCTGGGATCATGACCAAACTCGATGTAGCCGCACATACCAAAGTGGCCAGAGTAATTTCGGCTGGGAAAATTATCCTGCCTGATTACAGCAACCATATTCAAAAGATCCTTTCCCTCGACTCCATTCAAACCGGTGTAGAAAATAATCTTAACGAAGTTCATGCACATCATTTATTAACGATCGGGAAGAAGAATAAAGTGATTTGGTGGGCAACCGCAGAGAATGTGATCTTACAGGCTGAGGCTCATTTACCTGGCAAGGTGCAGGCGAGGAAAGAAATTGTTTTTGAAAATGGAGCACAATTTCATTTATTACAAGGGGCCTTAATTAAAAGCAGAATTAATTTTGAGTCTGGAAGCGCAGAAAATCAAGAACTGATCAAAACACCCTCTACGCATATTCCTCATAAACTCACGATCTCAAAAAATCATACTATTTTAGATCAGGTTGTTTTTGATGGCACCTTGATTGTGAAAGGGAATCTTACCTTAGGAAAAGGATCGCGAGTTTTGGGTGACCTCAAAGTCTATGGAAAACTGATGGTAGAAGAGGGTGCTCAAATTAAAGGAAACGTCTTCTCTTTTGGTAACATTAGATTCCGGGGGAATAATTTAGTGGGTGGGACACTGGTTACCAACCGACAACTTCGGATGGGACCCTGTACCCAAGTTGGATTCGAAGATCGAAAAATTACTGTTTCTGCGAAGAGCATTACGATTGATGGCCCTTTTAAGGTTTATGGCCTTTTACGGGCTTGGAAAAGTGGCACCATTACTTCATCAGCACTTTAGCTTCAAAAAATGCTCCTGGATCAACAGTGAGAGACGGTGAATGAATAGATCCTACCATCTTTCCGTTAGGCGTAATCCATGTGCGTTTAGTGCAGACCACCTCACCTTTTACAAACCCTTCAATGACCAAGGTATCGGCA
Organism: Oligoflexia bacterium; assembly: GCA_903845155.1. Lineage (GTDB taxonomy): Bacteria > Bdellovibrionota > UBA1018 > UBA1018 > CAIMNF01 > CAIMNF01. Next base: position 3,406 of record CAIMWN010000238.1, on the reverse strand, counting down.
AAAATATTTCCCTCAACCAACGCACCTTCTTTAATGTAAATTATGCTGCCGGCCTTACCAATGAGTTTACCGAGCACTTGCCCATAGAGATGAAGTTCGTTTGCAACTTCCATGTTGCCGACGATTTTTATTTCGCTAGCAATCACGGTCAGTTCACTTGTGTGGAGTTCATTTGTTTCCATATTGAAAATTTTGCACCATGATTAAATTGTTATTCAGATCAAATAAGAACACTTGAATTTCTGAAAGTTGTTTTTGGTTTTCGAAGGGGCCAAAACGAGTTTTGAGGACGCGGAATTTTGCGACTGAAAAGTACTCCCCTTTATTTGGGTTAAAAAGAAAGGCGCCGCTTCCTGTGTTCAGTACACCTTCTGGATGCGCAAATACAAGATCGTTCGATCTTGCGAGCACAACGATGTGGCCCTGTTGACTTCCTTTGCCTGGCTCACGGTAGAGAACGTTGACCGCAAAGTTTGCATATTTACCCTGCCAATCAATTCGTGCTTCCTCCAGCTTGATCGGAGGAGTGTTCCCTGCAGGAGGAGCAACTACATTTTCTGCAAGTCCGGTCCAAACGCCCTCTTTCCCTTCAATGGCAGTCCCAGCGGCTGGATTTGGTTTTTCGTTTGTCGCCATTGCATCCGCTTTAATGTTTTGGTCATGAGTACCGGACGTGGCTGGAGGGGGAGTTGTTCCCTTTTTTTCGAGGGCAATCTTGAGCTCTTGAATTTCGTTTTCCAGTTCCTTCACGAGTTCAGGTCTGGCTGAGCGTTCGGAAACATATTCCTTAATCGCATACGTGGATGCAATGCAGGCTACAGCAAGGAGTGTCCACGCCAGCAGAGCGCTTCGGCTAATCCATTTTAGTGGAACCTTGAAGGTTCTTGCATTCAAATGGCCTAGATGCACTCTTAGAGTCAATATTTTGGCTGAGTTTTTCACATCTCGCATTTAATGATCATAACATTTTGTCCATTTCAGTCAAAGAGCTTAAAGGTTTTATAGTCGGTTTCCGATCTGTTTGATGATGAAGATCCTTTTCGTCGACCACAGTGCCGATATGCAGCAGAGATGGATAGACCCGCTTCGTAATGAAGGGTGGGGCGTAATCCGCGCGAGAAGTGCCGAAGACGCTTCACGGATGCTATTTTTCCACGGAAAGAGTTTGGATTACGTGGTGGTCTATGAAAAGGACGTGGTCTGGGCAGAGAAGCAAGGAAATCCATTCATTCTGATCAATCGCGACTGGACTGATAGCGAAGTCCTCAAACATCAAAATTCCAATCATGCAGCGGTGGGGTATCTCAAAGCAAAGTGCACTGCAAAAGACATCAAAAACTTGGTCGATTCAAGAAATAAAAAAGTAGAGTTAAAAGAGAATGCTTCAAGACTAGAGCTTGAGAATTTTGCCGACGTACTTTCCAAGCCAGAGCCCACGAAGACATCGATTGAGTCGAGTATCCGTCTGGATGGTCCATCTGTGTACTTGGGTGGTGAATCGACTAACACCGATTTGAGGCGAAATCTTGAAAGCATCGGTGTACATGAACTTACGAATAAAAGTCAGACCCAGGATGCAGTTGAGAAAACAGTTATAATTGAAGAAACCAGGCTTGAACTAAATGAAATCAGCTTAGACGAAGTTGAAGAAGTTCAAGGTATCGAAATCAATGAAGAAGAAATTGAGTTTTCAGAATCACTGGATCAGGCAGTAGGTTCGTCATACTACGAACCCACACCCGCAGTGAATCCAAGTCGAGTGAATGTTCCGAGTCCTCCACCTCGAACTCAGCCAATAAATGAAGCACCTCCTGAGGATCGTGCTCCTTATTCAGCTGATGTCGAGACCATGAAAAACTATTTATCACTTCGTGAGCAAGATGTAGCCATGCTCACCGGGCAGCTTCGGTCCTCTCAAGAGCGCATTCATCATCTTGAAGTTCAACTTAAAGTTGAAAAAGCACGGAGTACTGAACTTCAGCACATTGCCCAAAAGCAAGAACAACAAATTAAGAATTATGATCAAGATAAACTAGTCGAGACTGAAGTCCTTTTCAAGCAAGTAGAGGATTTGAATCTTCAATTGCGTGAAAGAACCGACAAGGTTCGAACGATTGAAACTAAATTAAAGCACACCACCATTGAAGTGGATAAAGTAAAAGAGCGCGTGAGGGTTGACATTCGTCGGATTCGTGTTCGCGAAAAAGAGCTCGAAGGACAACTTGAGGTTTTAAAGAAAGATTCATCAGCATTGTTGCTTGCACGCGACGAAAAAATTATTGAACTCAAACGTAAAATTGATTTACTCGAATTTAATATGGAGCTCGTTCAAGAGCAGTTTACAAAAGAGCGAAACGTATCTGATCAATTACGCTTACGTCTCAAAGATGCCGCAAGTGTGATGCGACAAGCAGGTGGCCTTCTTGATCACGAAAACTAATGTTTTTGATTGAGGTCGCGAATATTATTCCACGCGAGCTGGCTCTTGTTTTTCCAATTACCCTCTGAATTCAAACCAGAATAAATGGCAACGTATCTTTTCATTACCGCCACAACGTAGTTCTTAGGTGTCTTTTTGAGGTCGACCAACTTGCGTAGTTTGTGTGCTCCCATATTATAGGCCGAGAGGTAGAGTCGGCCTTGGGCGTCGAATTGAGTTCTCAGTTTATCAATGAACGCGGCACCTAATTTGATATTTGTTTCTGGGTCGTAGAGTGACTTGGCGCCCTTGTAGGGAACATGGCAGGTATCGGCGAGCCATTTCGCAGTGTCGGGCTTCAGTTGCATTAGTCCAATTTCGCCAAAGGCGCCTAAGCGTTTTGGGTTGAAGCTGCTTTCGTTCTGAATAACCGCCACTAAAAAGAGTGGGTCCATTTCGTACTGATCAGCCTGATCTATAATTACTTTTGAGATTTTTTTAGCCAAGTGTTGATAGGCCTTTGGTAAAAAACGCTGAGTAGTTTCTTTGATAAAATCCGAAATATCAGCTGTTTTTTCGCCATGCCTCACCACACTCTTTTTGTAGGATCCGCCCAATAATTCACGAGCGTGAGAAATGCGAGCGTCGGAAGAGGGTGTGCGTGCCGGCACTTCAGCCAATGCAACTGAAGTCATTGACACGATCAAGATGCAAGTGTGTTTAATTAGGATGGTTGGGACTCTCATACTGGTATCTATTACAAGGAATGGGCCAAGGATGAGTCGTGAAACTCTTCAGATTTTCTACAAGCATGTGTTTAGAACCTGGACAGCTGTCGTCAAAACATTATCATTGCCGTGGTACCGCTGCGGTGAAAAAATTAAACGAATCTTAGATTTAATACTCATGGAAGGGCATCCAGAAATGAAACGATCTTTCTTGTTTAGTTTTTTGTTTAGCATATTAGGTTTCCAGCCAGCACACGCT
>CAIMWN010000237.1 GCA_903845155.1 Oligoflexia bacterium | reverse complement strand
TAAAATAAACAAAAAACGAAGTTCAATTAGGGCTTTTGATGTTTCGAATAAGAAAATTTGATTTTAAAATGAAATTCTAATAATTCTCTCTACTTGAATATAAATGCAAGTTTTATTTTTAGAAAAGAATAATTTTCATGTTTATCTCGCTGAGAATGCGGACGACGCGGTGGATGAAGTGAGAAAACACGCGATTCCACTCGTCCTGAGTGATATTCGTATGGAAGAGTCAGATGGGCTGTCACTACTGCGTGAGTTGAAAAAACGAGATCCAAAAATAGTGATGATCCTCATGACTGGTTTTGGAAGTATGGAAGGTGCTATCGAGGCCATTCAAAAGGGCGCATTTGATTATATTAGTAAACCCTTTGATCTGAATAAGTTGCTCGCACTCATCAATAAAGCTGTGAAGCATATTCACAGTCAAAATCAGGAAGAGAAAGTGACACTGCCTGTTGCTTTAGAGGGGCCCCGTACTCTGATCGGTCGTTCGCCTGAAATTGTGGAAGTGTATAAGACAGTGGCGAGAGCGACGCTTTCTGCAAGCACTGTGCTCATTATGGGTGAAAGTGGAACAGGTAAAGAGCTGGTAGCGCGCGCGATTCACGCGAACAGTGATCGAAAAAATAAAAAATTCGTGGCAGTCAATTGTGGGGCCTTGGCTGAAACTTTGCTCGAGAGCGAACTTTTTGGTTATGTGAAGGGTGCATTTACAGGCGCGCAATCCGATAAAAAGGGCCTTTTTGAGGATGCCAATGGCGGGACGCTGTTCTTAGACGAAATCGGAGATATCACCCAAGGACTCCAAGTGAAGCTCTTGCGCGTACTTCAAGAAGGGGAAGTAAAGCCAGTGGGTTCGAACGAGCTCTCTAAAGTGAATGTGCGGATTGTGGCCGCAACTCATCGAAATTTGGAGAAGCTAGTGCAAGAAGGCAAATTTCGAGAAGATTTATTTTACCGTTTGAAGGTGATTGAAATTGAAATGCCTGCACTCAGAGAGCGCAAGGAAGATATTCCAGAGTTGTCAGAATTGTTTTTGAAAAAATATTCTGCTAAACTTTCTAAAAAAGTGGCCACCATTTCCAAAGAAGGCATGCAAGCGCTGATGGCCTATAATTGGCCTGGAAATGTGAGAGAGCTTGAGCATCAAATTGAACGAGCGGTGGCGCTTACCTCGGCGTCGGTTCTTGCGGCCGATGATTTTGATTTTTCAACCAGCAGAACTACGCCAGCAATTCCAGCGCCCATGGTTCCGGCGGCAGCACCTGTGCTTTATAGTGGTGGATCTTTAGATCCTCGCTCCTTAGAGGATATTGAAAAAGAGCACATTCTCAGGGTGCTGAAAGAGGTGGATTACAATAAATCTAAAGCGAGCGAAGTGCTCGGGATCGATCGCGCGACCCTCTATCGGAAAGCTCAAAAATACGGAATCGCACTTAAAAGTGATTCAGAAAAATGAAACCCGAATTGCCAGAATTAAAGAATCAATTGATGGGTATTGTCGATCAGAAACTGCTGTATCCCATTCCGCGTGAACTTTTTTCGACGAACGCGTCGCACGTGCGACAAAATACTCTATTAAGGCGAGCGGCGGTTTCAGTTTTATTTTGTGGAGATCGTTTTCTGGATTCTAAGGTTTTACTGACCGAGCGATCGCTGACCCTTCCTACACATTCGGGGCAAGTCGCGTTTCCAGGCGGAATGCTTGAGCCCGCTGATCAGGGGGATTCTGCACAGGCCGCGCTCCGAGAGTGTGAAGAAGAAGTGGGGGTTTCAAAATCTTTAGTTCAAGTGTTAGGCGTCTTGCCTTCGTTTCCTACGCTCACGGGTGATTTTGACGTGGTGCCGGTAATCGGTATGCTTCAAAGACGAGAATTGCCGCCTTTTCATTTAAGTGATGAGGTTACTGTTGCTGAGTGGGTTTCGGTTTCAGCGCTCATTCAATCAAAATTTTGGGAAGAACGCACCGTTTCCCAAATCCAGCTCAAGACTCCGTGCTTTATGTGGGGGGAGCGAAAAATGTGGGGCCTGAGCGCATGGATTTTTGATTTAATTTTAAAGCGCTATGATACAATTTTTTCAATATGAAAATTCTATCTTTGTTATACACCCTTGGATTCATGACCCTTACGATTTCTAACGCACATGCTGTAGATCCCTGGAAAGGAACCACGAATAGTCCTCCCTACGAAGCAGGTGTTTTGAGTGGTATGAGTTTGTACGGGACTGATACGAATTGGACCGTTCTCGGAACGGGGGCATACTTACTCGTGCCACATGGTTGGGCTGCTGATATAGATAATCGGGTATGGATTGAGGGCGAACTCGGACCTACTTTTTTCTCTAAATCGGGAACATCACAAACCGGCATGCAATGGAGCACTCATCTTCGCTGGGATTTTTCATATGATGAAGAATGGACCTTTTATGGCCTGGGTGGTTTCGGCGGATTTAAATTGCCAAGCTCTTACGGCGGATCCTTTACCTTTCATCCGCGCTTCGGAGTGGGTGTGGAGTTTCAAACGAAAGCTGTCATGATGCTTCGGGCTGAACTCAGCCACGAATTGATAGCACTTGGAGTTGCGGTCAACTTTTAATGGATGTTCAAGCGACCATGGTAAAGCTTGTTAATTTTCCGATGATGCATGAACAGCATTCTCGAAGTTATCGTGTATGGGCGGGCGCCAGGCTCACCAATAGCGATTTGAAGCTCCGGTTTAAAATCGAAGCGGCAGCACCCAAAGAGTTTGAACAAATTATATTTCCGGTGTCTCAAGCATTAGCAAAGCGAGCACAAAACTTGTGGGAAGAAACTTGTTTTGAGTGTTTTATCCCTTCCCCGAAATCAGATGCCTACTTAGAGTTCAATGGTTCACCCAGTGGGCTATGGAATTTATTTTCTTTCAAGAAATATCGTAGCGACCGAATTGAGTTTCCACTTCAATTTGATTCGGAACCTAAAATGAGTTTCGTGACGAAGAATGATCGACAACTGGAGTGCGAATGGCTCATTCCACTGACGGCTATTCAACAGGGTCTGATTAGTCAGGGTGAGAATCATCATCAATTCTATAATATTGGAATCAGTACCGTTCTGAATACGCGAGTGGCGACCACCTATTGGGCCTTAAAGCACGAAGGTATCAAGCCCGATTTTCATTTGCGATCTAGTTTTGTTTATCCGATCAAAAGCCCATAAATGAGGAGAATAGGGTCATGAGTAATTCGCGCTTTCAGTTTGGTATTGATCGATTGGTGAATGACCCTGCTCTACAAAATAAACTTTCAGGTAAGCGCTTGGGTTTATTGGCTCATTCTGCGTCGGTCACTTCGGAACTCACGCATACAATGGATGCCATCTGCGCCACTCAAGGTTTAAATCTTACTTGTGCCTTTGGTCCTCAGCATGGAATGCGCGGGGAAAAGCAATACAACATGATTGAGAGTGCCGACTATGTCGATCCCATTCATCAAATCCCGGTGTTTAGTCTCTACGGTGAATCACGACGCCCGACGAAAGCGATGCTCGATCATTGTGATGGAGTGCTGGTTGATCTTCAGGATGTAGGCTGCCGAATTTATACTTATCTCACCTCACTTCTTTATATGATGGAAGCTTGCAGTGATTTGAAAAAATTTGTTTGGGTATTAGATCGGCCCAACCCAGCGGGACGCACGCTCGAAGGAAGTATTTTAAAAACTGGCAATGAAAGTTTTGTGGGAGCAGGTCCCATTCTGATGCGTCATGGGATGACGCTCGGAGAGTTGGCGCGATGGATGAAAGATCATTTTAATTTAAGTGTGGATCTCTAAGTGGTGAGCATGCAGGGATATCACATCAATGAAACTCCCGGTTTTGGTTGGCCACTGGAGACGCGCGCCTGGATTAATCCAAGTCCGAATGCGCCGACGCTTTCCATGGCTCGTTGCTATGCAGGCACCGTAATGTTGGAAGGGACAACGCTTTCAGAAGGTCGTGGCACTACCAGACCGCTAGAGGGTTTTGGTGCGCCCGATATAGAGGGTGCTAAAATTTTAAAAGAGATGGAGCGACTTGCGCCTGAGTGGTTAAAAGGATGTAAGCTAAGACCGTTTTATTTTGAGCCCACTTTTTACAAGCATAAAGAGAAAACCTGCAGCGGCATTCAAATTCATGTAGATCATGAGGGGTATTCGCCGAAAGAGTTTAAGCCGTACCGAGTTCAGGCGCTTGCGTTTAAGGCGATTCGGAATTTATATCCAAATTATGATTTATGGCGGGATTTCCCATACGAATATGAATTTAAACGCCTAGCGATCGATGTGATAACTGGGTGCGAAACTCTGCGGAATTGGGTGGATGATCCTGCATCTAAAATTTCTGATCTTGAAGCTTTTCTTGCTCGCGATGAAAAAAAATGGGCGGATGAAACCAGAAAATATTATATTTATGAATAAATTTAAGAATCAGTTTTGCTGGCCCTCAATTCTCCGGTTCGGCTTTATTACGATATTCTCTTGTGCACTTATTGTGAATAGTGTTTACGCAAGTTCACTGGATTCATCATTGGCGCAATTGAAGAAAAAAGGAACGCGCGTGAGTGCAGAGGTGATTAATCTCGCCAATTCAAAAATACTTCTGAATCAAGACGCGGACTTAAGCTTAAATCCTGCCTCGAGCATCAAGCTATTTACTGCCTATATGGCATTGAAGCGTCTGGGAATCAATTACACCTTTAAGACGGAAATTTATCAAGGTAGAGATAAGTCCCTTTGCGTAAAAGGTGGGGGTGACCCCTCTTTTGTGATGGAAGATTTATATTTGCTGGTTCAGGCACTGAAGCGAAAAGGTGTCGATACTTACTCGGGCAAGATTACGGTCGATAGCAGTGCATATGATGAAGAACTTTATCCAGAAGACCGATCGGATCAAAATTCAGAGCGTGCCTACAATGCACCGATTGCAGGGCTTAATTTTAATTACAACACGATTTCAGTATTTGTGAATCCTACCCGCAAGGGCGAATCTGCGCGTATTGGAATCGATTGGCCTTTTGATTTCGTTCAAGTGAATGGAAAAGTGACGACTGGCTCAGGAACCGACGTGAGTTGGGATAAAAAAGCGAGAGGCGATATGGAAATCGTTTCCCTGGGCGGGAAGATCGCTGAGGGCGCTGAGGAATGGCGTAAGCCCTTTCGTATCCGTGACCCAGCTAGAGCTTTTGGGCAGGCATTTGCGAAGATGTTGACAGACTCAGGAGTCAGTAGCGGAGCAAAGCAATCGTATGTAAAGGGTGAGTGTAGCGGGGACCCGATTTATACTTATAGTAGCAAGCCTTTAAGTTTCATTGTGGAGCTGATGGATAAATATTCGAATAACTTCATTGCGGACTCGCTCGTGAAGGCGATTGATCATGAAGTCAATCATCGTCCGGGTACGGCTGTGGGTGGCATTAAATATATGAAGGATGAGTATAAAAAGCTTGGCATTGACCTCAGCGCTAAGACGAAGAGTTTTGTCGCTGGATCTGGGCTCACGAACGACAATGCAGTTAGCTCGTCTGACTTTATTAAGCTCGTCACTCTAATTTATCATGAAAAGATATATCTTCCAGAAATGCTCACCTCGCTGCCGATTGCAGGAATAGATGGGACCCTCAAGAAGAAATATCTACATACCGATGTTGCGGGCAAACTACGCGGTAAAACAGGTACTTTAAGTGGAGTTCAAAGTCTGGTGGGGATTTATCCGAATGAAAAGGGCGAATGGATTCTAGTTTCGATTCTCGTGAACGGTGCGCACACGATCCCCGAAAATGATTTGGCTCAGTTTTTAACTGAGCAGTAGCCCATTCAATTAATCTTGAGAAAGGCTACATTCAATGACAAGTAGGCTGCCATTGATTTTTGCTGTGCCCAGGCCAGTGCGATTATTGTAGGTAATTTTAATCAAGCCATCTTTGTCGGTAGAAAAAATATTGGTTTCCATTCCAGACGTAGGTTCAATCGTGATCGGTAGAGTGGATCCGTCAGCCATCTTAAATTGATAGCTTTCTAAATCCGATGGAGATTTTCCTGGAGCAGGTGAAAATTTAAGGGTCTGTTTGCCTGCAGTAGCGCTCGCTGCAGTGATGCACAATCTTCCTGCGAAGCATGGAACCGATGCAAATAAAGCCAAAACCATCATGAAATTTTTCATAAAAACCCTTCGTTTTCCCCGCCATTTTGTCGGCGAATATTGATTACATACGGACAATATAATAAATCATAAAAAGGATCAAGCATTCTTTGTGCGATGTATTAAGAAAGAGATTTCAATGAAAATGGTTGATGGACGGCGGTCTCATTTGTGATTTACCATAGAGGGATGAAACAAATTCTCATTGTATGTTTGGTGATTTTGGTGGTGTTCGTCGTGAAAGCGTCCGCCTCCCCGAAAGTGAAACCAGTGTTGAATCCTCTCCTGGCGCCCTGGCCGGGTGCCTACGGTGGTTTACCGCCTTTTGATCAAATTAAAGTGAGTGATTTTAAGCCAGCTTTTGAAGTTGCAATCAAAGAGAAGCGCGAAGAAATAGAAAAGATAGCGCACAATCCTGCGGCAGCCACCTTTCAAAACACCATTTTGGCTCTCGAGGAAGCAGGTGATACTTTGGAACGGGTCGAAGCAATGTTTGGTGTTTGGAGCGGAAGCGTCTCTAGTCCGGAGTTTCAGACAATAGAGCAAGCGGTGGCCCCCACTCTTGCGGCTTTTAAAGATGAAATCATTCAAAATGGCGATTTGTTTAAACGGATTCAGGCAGTCGATCAATCGCCGAGCAAAGGGCAACTCACGCGCGAACAACAGCGACTCATTTGGGTTTATAAAACTAAATTTATTTTGAAGGGCGCAACTTTAACACCAACGCAAAAAACAAGAGTGGCTGCTATTAATCAACGCCTAGCAACTCTCTCTACTCAGTTTTCTCAAAATGAATTGGGAGATGAAGAAAGCGAATATTTATTACTGGAGAAAACGGATGATTTGGCCGGACTTCCGAAGTCAGTCATTGAAAGCGCTTCGCTTGAAGCGGAACATCGTAAACTTACAGGGAAATGGGCGATCGCCAATACGCGTTCATCGATGGAGCCGTTTTTAACTTACTCCACTCACCGCGATCTTCGTGAAAAAGCATTCCGTATTTGGAGTGCTCGCGGCGACAACCAAAATGCGCACAATAATAATAAAGTAGTGACTGAAACTTTAAAGCTTCGCGCTGAACGCTCGAAACTTTTAGGTTACGAAACCTATGCCCATTGGCGCTTGGCCAATACGATGGCAAAAACTCCTGATGCCGCCATGAAACTCATGATGCAAGTGTGGAAGCCTGCCGTAGAGCGTGCAAAGCAAGAAGTCGCTGACATGCAAGCAATTGTGGACGTCGAAAAGGGCAATTTTAAAATAAAACCCTGGGATTACCGCTATTATGCGGAAAAGGTCAGGAAGGCAAAATACGACCTTGATCTGGAAACTGTGAAACCTTATTTGCAATTAAAGAATATTCAAGAAGCGATGTTTTGGGCTGCGGGGCAGCTTTACGGCTTTACTTTTGTCCAATTGGATCACATCCCCGTATTTAATGGTGACGTGAAAGTTTATAAGGTCCTTGGGCCCAAAAAGCAGTTAGTGGGCATTTGGTATTTTGATCCTTACGCACGTCAGGGCAAGCGGTCTGGAGCTTGGATGGATGCGTGGCGCGAACAAAGTAAAAAGCAGGGTAAGAATATTGTAACCATCGTTTCTAATAATTCTAATTTTATTCAGTCGAAACCAGGGGAGCCAGTTCTTATTTCTTGGGATGATGCAAACACCATGTTTCATGAATTTGGTCATGCACTTCATGGTCTAAACTCAAATGTAACCTACGAGTCATTGTCAGGAACAAACACGACTCATGATTTCGTAGAGTTTCCCTCACAATTCAATGAGCACTATTTGGAAACTCCAGAAGTCTTAAAGTTCTTAAAAGATAAAGATGGCCACTCCATTCCCGCCGAACTTCTCAAGAAAATTGACCATGCGAAAACCTTTAACCAAGGATTTGCGACAGTCGAGTTTCTTGCGTCGGGGATTGTGGATATGAAACTTCACCTTTCAAAAATGGAATCGATTGATCCGAAAGTTTTTGAAAAGGAAACGCTGAAGGAAATCGGGATGCCGGATGAAATTATTATGCGCCATCGGATCCCTCATTTCGGTCATATATTTTCAAATGAAGAATATGCGGCTGGTTATTATGGCTACCTTTGGGCGCAGGTACTCGAGAATGACGCCTTTGAAGCTTTTACCGAAAAGAAGGGGCCTTATGACAAGGATGTCGCCAAACAGTTCCATGACCACATCATGTCGGTGGGGAACACGATTGACCCAGAAGAAACCTACCGCAATTTCCGCGGCCGCGATGCCACTGTAGATGCCTTGCTTCGTCAGCGTGGATTTCCGGTTCCGACTGCTCCTCAGGTGAAGTAGCAAGCGGGAGGCTGTGAGTTGCTAAAACTAATGAGTTTGATGGTGCGGGATGTTTTGCTTAAAACTCCTGAGTTATTGGGAACTTACGTAACTGAGTTGAGTTATTAAACAATTGTAGTTTACAAAAATGGCCCGGCCCTGTAAAAACAGAAACTGTGAAAGTGCTGTCGATTTCCGTTTTCATCTTGTTCCTGAGTTTTTTGAGTACGCCGATCAGTCGTGCTGAAGTCGACCGGCAGCGACGTCATTTTCATCGAAGAGCGATGGTGGTTCCAGCAAGTCTGACCCAGTGTGCACACGACCTCGTGGGTGATCCGAAGCGATTTGACATTCCTGAATTAAAATCTACTGACGAAGAATCCTATTTTCAAAAAAGGCTCGGGCCATTATTAATACAGCACCTGAAGGCCGAAGGTACCTATCATCAAACTGTAATTGAGAACTCAGCGAGATTGACTCATGAGCTAGGGCAATCTCAGGATATCCGGAATTTGGCAGCTGGGTCCCTTTTAATTAGTCTGTTTGTAGATCACCCTGAAATATTTCAATTGTCGTCCGATGGCCTTACTTATGAACTTGATACTAAGGCTTGGGCCGCGCTTTTCGACGGTGTAGCGGAAAACGAAATGAAAGCATTAGGTGAAGCAGCAAAAATTTTAAGAAATACTCCAGAGCTCGGCCGGTTTTTGGATGAACATGTAAACGATTACGACTATTTAATCAGAGTAAAAACGATCGATTTCGTAACTCAGTCTCAAGACTATTCGAACTGGATTACTGCACAAGTGAGTATGTTTGGATCGAATAGTGATCTTCGGCAATTCGAGAAGATATTAAATAAAATCAATGAGCATGCAGCACTTTCGTTAGCCGAAAAAGCTGACTTTGTGTACTTCTTCAAGCGTTACTCTCTTTCAAATGAAATATTGAATGGCAAGACTGGAACGCTCCTTTCACGGTCACATTTGTCGCTTGCGGTCCTGGTTCAGGGCTTAGCGATCAGCACAAAAATTAGACTGAACCAAAGTCTTGTTTATCCTCAGTTATTAAAGGGCTACCTCGGTCAGACGAAAGATATTTTTGCCCACATGCCCAACCGAAAGCAGCTCTTTGCTTCTGCGGAAATGGCCGAAAGAATTCGTTCGAGTTCGGTAAGTGCCTTGCCACTCTATTTCAATTCAAAGGAGAGTGAGATTGCGCGATTAAAGCTACAAGTGGTTCACTTTGATTACCCGGTATCGCGTGAGGACGCACGCGAAGTCTTCATTGAACAGCTTCAGAAATCTTTGGTTTATCTTTCGGAAGAAACGAACCGAATCAGGCACGGTACGCTAGCGGAGAAAAAGGGAGCCTTTAGTAATTTTATTTTTGATATTTCGGCGATGGATTCATCTCTTTGTGTGGTGAGTGGCGGTTGTTTTCCTGTTCTGCAAAAGGTTCTCGGCAATTGGGGCGTGTCGTTTTCAGACGATCAATTGGATATGTATTTGGAAAATGAAGTTTATGTGGGCTGGCAAAGTGTGCAGTGGCCGGACGCCGTGGGTGTACCTACACTCGCGCATGAACTCGGCCATGCAGTTTCAGAGGCCATTCCAGATCATTCGCCCGCAATAGGAAAAGCGAAGGCGCTTGCCTGTAGTCATGAGAATCACGCATCCGTTGGCGATAGAAAGCAGGATCATGAAGTGTACGGCCGTTTTGATGAAGAAGACTGGGCAGATATTTTCTCCGTGAGCGTTTCAAAAAGCTTGAAAAGCGAAGGTGTTCCGGTTGTGGGAACCCTAATTCAGACGTTGTCCCTGAACGACCAAAACAGTGGGCTTCCTCTTTATGCAGATCTAGTCAGCGTAGATTTTAATGAAAGTCACTCCGGCGCGCTTTTAAGAGAATTATTATTTGATTTAGGGATAGGGATTGCCGTGCCGCTCAGTTGTTCGGAACTGGTGCGCTCCCTCAAGGATTGCGCGCTCTAGTGGATTATTTATTCGACGTTTTCAAGGGCGCGCGGAGTGTGATCGAGGGGCGGCAATGTGCTCACTTCAGCGAGATTGCCCCCTAATTCGCGCGCTTTATCGATAGACTTCGTAATGCTTTGATTCCCGTTCCAGGACTTGTCGATTGCTTCATTCCAAGCGCGAGTTGCTTGGTCGAGTCCGCTTTGAACGCGTCCGAGGCGTTTTACAAAAGTTTCAAGCCGGTCACCGAGTTGCACGACTACATTGGAGAGTTCATTCGCTTTTTCAGATAAGCGATACTGTTTCCACGCATGCGCGATAAGCATGATGAGTGGGAGAATCGTGGCCGGAGAGGCGAGGAAAACTTTTCGATCCATCGCAAATTGAAATAGATCGTGGTCGACGTCAAATGCCGCGCGGATAGCAGCTTCTGAAGGAACAAAAAGAATGACATAGGGAAGGGAGTCGGCGACGTGCTTTTGATATTCTTTACCCGATAGATCACGCACGCGCTCTTTTAAGCGTTTAGCATAATCCAAATGGAGCGCATGACGTGCTTCTTCCGTTTGCGCCTGCTCGCTTTCAAGGTAGCTTCCAAAAATTGAGGCTTTTGAGTCGATCACTAAATGTTGCCCGCTTTGAGGAAGTTTAATCACAAAGTCAGGTTTCAAAACGTTGCCATCGAAATCGTTGGTGGTGTTTTGCTCTTCGAAATCGATTCCTTGCACGAGATCACTTTTTTCAAGGATATTTTTTAGTACGAGTTCTCCCCAGCGGCCCCGTACGCTTTGTGAAGTAGTGAGGGCTGATTTGAGCGCTGAAGTTTCTTGAATGAGTTTGATCTCTTGCAGAGAGATGCTTTGAATTTGTTTTTCAATTTTCGCGTATTGATCAGTGCGTTCTTTTTCAAAGAGATGAATTTTATCGCCCGTGTTTTTGAGGTGGCCTTTTATTTCTTCAAAGGTTTGATTGAATTCTTGTTTTTTAATGTCAAGATCATGTTGGTTTTGGTTTTGGAGTGCTTTGATTTGAGTTTCAAGATTCTTAGTGAGAACTTCTTGAGCAAGAAAACTAAACTGTTCTTTTGTTTTTTGGTCGCTTCCTGCATGTTCGACCATCAATTGTTTACGAATGAAAAAATACGTAACGGTCACGCCAACGAGCAAACCTGCGAATAATCCTGTGATAAATAAGACGCCATTCATGGACGTGAATCTATGAAACCTGCATTCGTTTGGCAACAGGTTTAGGAATATTGTACTGGTTCCGTAAATTGCAGATCAGGTTCAATTCTTTTGGCCTCAGAGGCTGTATATCTTTTAGTGAGTCTTTTTTTTGCTTTATCTTTTAATTGATCGTCACTTTGGGTTGACCCCAGTACTTTTTGATAGGACCGCAGAGCCATTTCGCGGTTGCCATGTAAGTCGTGGCAGGCGCCAAGGAAGTAATCTGCCACCGTTGAAAGTGAGGGGCTGAGGTTGGGTTGAGCCGTCTGCAGGCAGTGGGTGGCCAAGGTGAGGTTCCCACTCATGATTTCAAAATAAGCGCGTTGAAGTTGAACGTGGGGATCGCTGGGATAGATTTCGGTGGCGCGTCTGAGATGCTGGAGTGTTTGCTCAAGTGATCCGTGGTCCACGTGCCAGATCACGTAGGCGAGATGATACTCATGGAGAGCTGCGATGAATTCTTCTGAATAGATCGTTGTTGGTGAATAGGGGATTTGCGAGAACGTCGTGTCGTCGATGTCGCTCCACGAAAGTGGGAGTTTTAAAAAGGGCCCAAGCCCACTCGGTGTCTCCGAACGGTTCGAAACATAAAATGATTTTTCATTCGGAGAAAATAAAACACTTTGTACGGTGGTGACAACGCTGACGGTGTTTCCAAATATTCTGGTTTTGCCTGAAATTGGATCAGTATGATCACCTAAGGCTAAAAGTGCTTGATTGAGGCTTAAATGATCCCCTTTATTTTTGAGTGAGGATTCCATTGCATTTTTTCTGGCATAGAGATCCAGTAACAGTGATTGTGGAAAATGAAGTGTATCGCTCTCAAAGTCTGGATTAAGAAACCCATTTGCATGGCAAATCATGCGTGGACCTTTTTTATTTTCTGAGAGTGGCTCATCTTCCCGAACCCAGACTTTACCGCCGGAGAGTTCAATCGAGATTGCTCTTCTCTCTTGAAAGCTTGCGGCAATAATCACCCATGAGCCCATGGTTTTGAAGCGTTTGCATATTCGAATCACATCATCGAGGGTGCGCGCTTCCCTCATGATATCGTCGCCTAAGAAAAAGATGGGAGTTCCACGGAGTGAGAATTTTTTAGCAAAATGGGCATTTAAGGAAAATGCAATTCCACTCTCATTCTGTGCAGTCAAACCTGCTGTGTGCATTCCAAGTGCGGCAATACTCACGTATTTCTGTGCTTCACTTGGTTCATGATAGAAGACCGCGTTATTTGGTTCCCAGTATGAGGCGAGCGGGTAATCGAGATTTCTTAAAAAATAACTCGGCTCATCCTGATTTGGGAAAAATGCGCCCGCAGTGCAGCCAGGCATTCCTTCCATGAATAGTCCCTTAACTTTATCGGTAGCCAGTGCGGCCAGAATCATGAGCAGGTCAGGTTGGAACAGAGCGAGATGGCAAATATTTGGATCGATTCCTGATTGCTCAATAAAGGGATCCAGGCGTTTTTGGTAATGTTTTGGGATCGATTTCCACCGGTTTTTGACGATGCCCTCGTAACTTTGGGTTAAAAGCGTTGCCAAGGGCGAGAGTGTTTTAGATTGAGAGAGTAAAGCGCGCGAAATAAGATATTGGTTTTTTTTAGCCAAGGGAGTGAACGGGAGCCTTTTTTTCTGTTCGTGGGTCAGTGATTGAAGGTAGTTGCCGTGTTGGCGGGCACGAGCATCGTCATTCCCTTGTAAGCGGATGAGTCGGACGCCGGCGAGTATATGCGATTCTGCATTCATGCCTCGAATCATTGCAAAAAAGTGATTGTCAAGCCAGCCCAAAGCGCCCCAAAATAGATTTATGGCTACCTCTGAACATTTCAAAAATTTGCGGAACGAACACCGCCAGTTTTTTTTAGTCGTTTACACGCAAACCGATGCGCACGTGAATCGCTATATTTGCGGGAGTGGTCTAGATTTGGGATTAAATGATGAGGGGATGGAAGAAGCAAAAAAACTGGCAAGACGCCTGAAGAAAAATCCGCTCAAAATTAAAAAGATGATTGCGGGCCCTGAACTTCGTTGCATCCAGATGGCCGATTTTATTCACGATGAAATGAGAGCAAAGCTCGTGCTCTCGCGCGACTTTGCTGATCAGTTTATGGGCGACCTTGAAGGTAAGCCGATTACTGACCAAATGGATTTTAAGAATCCTCCACGGGGTGAAACCTCTGCTGATTTTGCAATTCGCGTAAGGCGAGGACTGGAAAGCTTACTCGTCGAAGAAGAGCTGACATTGCTCGTAACTCACTTAAGAGTAGCGAAGAATTTATTTCATTGGATTGGGCTAGGCACAGAGAAAATCGATCCAGGCGTGATTTACGGAATTGATCTTCCCGTGGGCGGCGGAGTCGCTCATTATCGAAAAATTTAAATAGTAAGTGGCACCACTTGGTGACGCATCACTTCAAAACAAAGCTATTAATGACAGTTTTGATCTACTACTTATTCAAAATGCAAGCTAGCTGAGTACAGCACCTTCAGGGTGGTGGAGCTTTGGCTAACACTATTAGAACCTAAACTGTCGAAATGTAACTCCGGTCCCATTGAGAATTTATCAGTGACGAAGTATTCGTAGCCAGCAGTCCCCCCCATCACGAGGCCTGTTGCTGAAATTCCGTTAGCTGAACTTAATCCGAGACCCACTTCTGGACCAAAATAGAAGCCTGTGTTTGAGATTTTTCGGAAAAGAAATTGTACCGCGATATGGGTGACGCTTACCGAATTAGGAATGTTTGCATCACTACTCACCGAAAAGTGGTCAATCGCCATGCCGGCTGCAAACTTAGAAAAAGTTCCGAGTTGGCCCATATTTGCGCCAAAACGAAAGCCGTAATCAAACTGTGATTTTGAATCAATCGGGGATGAGTTCCAGATAGCAAGACCGCCGGTTACGCCCACGTACATGCGGGTATCATTGCCGATCATCTCTTTGTCTTGGCTGGATGGAACGTCTCGCTCTACGTTGGCAACTTCATTTTTTTGAAAGCGTTTCTTGGTTCCGTTCACGAGTTCTATATCCACGTGACGATTAGGAACATCGGCTAAAATTTTACCGGTGACGACTTCGCCGCTCACCAGAGTAATTTGATCAATTGCAAAAGCATTTAAACTCATGAAGCTAACCAACAAAGCGATGCATAGTGTTTTCATAATCATAGTCTAGCTTAAGTTTGTCCTCATTTGCAACGCAGGTCATTTGAAGGGATGCTAAAATTCTCACTTGTGAGCGCTGCGTCATGGAGAATGTTTTTGATTTGAGTCCGGGGTTGTGTAATCCTCACGCGCGTAAAGGTTTTTTAACTTGGGGGAAATTAATGAAAAAAATCAGTTCTACATTCGCAATCGTTCTTTTATTCGTCACTCAAACCACATTCGCACAAAGTGCAAAATCGATTAAATTCGACTCCAATGTGGAAGCCAGCTTGAAAACACAGATGCTCGCAGATCTGAACTTTATGGGAAGTATCACTTCTACCCACGCCACTCCTTTGCATCAGCAAGTGTTTGGAAAAGTGGACGGATCAAATTATATGAAATGGCTCACTTCACGCGTTTTCAGCGCTGGAAAAGATGGCTGCGGAAATCCGAACGCGGTTGCTTGTGTGAACCCAATGTACGCAAATAAAATTTGGATCACCACCAATTATATCAAGTTCAGTCATCCCCAAATTGCGCGTCTTTCCGTGGTGTACCACGAAGCCCGCCACACTGAAACTCAGCACAGTAACTGGTCTCATGCTACTTGTCCGACTCCCTTCTTAAATGACAAAGGTCAAGACATGCGCAGTATTTGGACCAACGCACTCCTTCAAGGTGAGCCTGCTTGCGATATTACTGCATTCGGTTCTTACGGCACCCAAACTATTCTTTTAAAGAACATTGCTTTGAATTGCGCGAACTGTAACTCAAAAGTAAAAGCAGATGCTGATCTATATGCAAACGATCAACTCGGAAGAATCGTGGATGCTGCTTCAAAAAGTGCAATGAAAAAAGACTTTCAGTCTAGACTCTAAGCGGAGCACTTTTTAAGCTATCGATGAAAAAAAACCTTATATTTTTAATATTACTGGGCGGGGCGGCAGTGTTTCTTTTTCTAAAGATTCATTCGCAAAGCCCCGCTCCAGTTACGATCCCAAGTGAAAGTTCCTTACCTACGGAAAGTGTCCCCCCTCATCATGAAACCACCGCAAGCGAGAAGAGTTCTGGTGCGAACTCTATAGTATCCGCTGAAGCCGCGAAGTCCGTTTCCATGCTCGGGGCCGGATTGAATAAAGCCGATCAACAGAAGCTCCAGGTTTTGTCTGAGATTTTAAATACAAAGAACGACAATGATCCC
>CAIMWN010000236.1 GCA_903845155.1 Oligoflexia bacterium | reverse complement strand
GAACCAAACAGCGATCAAAGCCGCCCAAAAAGTAGGCTTTCCACGTGACCGTATTGTTGGCTCTTGGTGGGCTGGCTCAGAAGAAGATGTAATCCCTGCAGGAGACGCCTCAAAAGGTTATATGAGCGCTACTTGGAATGCCTCTGGCAAGGATGTACCTTTGATCGCCGAAATTAGTAAAGTTGTCTATGGTGCAGGCAAAGGTAATTACTCTGATAAAAACAAAATTGGTACAGCTCTTTATAACCGGGGTGTTTCTGCTGCGCTAGTCACTGTGGAAGCAGTTCGTAATGCACAAGCAAAATTTGGTAAGGGCAAAGTGATGAGCGGTGAACAAATGCGCTGGGCATTTGAAAATCTCAATATTACGACCGGTCGTTTAACCACTTTAGGTGCGAACAGCTTGCTCCCAGAAATAAAAACATCGTGCGAAAATCATGAGGGCTCAGGAAAAATCAGAATTCAACAATGGGATGGCACAAAATGGAACTTCGTTTCTGATTGGATTGAGGGTAATAAAAAATTGATCCACCCATTATTTCAAGCCTCTGCAAAAGAGTATGCAAAGGAAAAAAATATTACTCCAAATTGCATGAAAAACTAGTAGTTCTATTACGTCGTGACCGCACTCCTTTCAGTTAAAAATATTGAAGTCATTTATGACCATGTGATATTGGTCCTGAAAGGAGTTTCTCTGGAAGTTCCGCAAGGAAGTGTAGTGGCTTTACTCGGCGCAAATGGAGCAGGTAAATCTACTACGCTAAAAGCCATCTCCAATATCCTTGCCGCAGAACGCGGTGATGTGACAAAAGGGACGATTGAATATAGGAATGAGCGTATCGATCAACTCACACCAAATGATTTAGTGAAACGAGGCGTGATTCAAGTCATGGAAGGTCGTCATTGCTTTGCTCATCTATCCATCGAGGATAATTTAATGACTGGGGCCTATACGCGCACTGATGGCAACGCTGCAATCAAACATGACCTAGAAAAAATCTATCAGTATTTCCCACGTTTAAAAACACGTCGCAAATCTCAAGCAGCCTATACCTCTGGGGGTGAACAACAAATGTGCGCAATTGGCCGAGCGATGATGGCCAAGCCTGAGATGATCCTCCTCGATGAACCCTCAATGGGTCTTGCACCGCAAATTGTAGAAGAGGTTTTTGAAATCGTGAAAGATTTGAATCAACGGGAAAAAGTAAGCTTTTTACTGGCAGAACAAAATACGATGATTGCTCTTCGTTATAGTGACTATGGTTATATTTTAGAAAATGGTCGGGTAGTGATGGATGGAAGTTCAAAAGATCTTCGTAATAATGAAGATGTTAAAGAATTCTATTTAGGTGTTGCTGCGAATGATGAAGAAGAGCGCCAATCTTTTAAAGATGTTAAATCATATCGGCGTCGTAAACGCTGGCTTTCTTGAGATAAAAAATGCCTCTTGATCAACGGGAAACAAGAACACATCAGGAAAGATTACAAGATCTTTTAAATCGATTACCTGCGCAAATTCAATATGCAAAAGACAATACGGAATATTTCCAGAAATTATTTGCGCAGATCAATACTTCGCAAATAACCACCTTAGAACAACTGGCAGCACTACCTGTCACTCGTAAGTCTGATCTTTCAAAACAACAGCATAGTAACCCGCCATTCGGGGGGATGAATGCAACGCAATTACATCAGCTCAAACGTATTTTTCAGTCTCCAGGGCCCATTTATGAGCCTCAGGGAATGGCAATCGATACGTTTCGCTTTGCAAGGTCACTGCGTGCCGCCGGTTTTG
>CAIMWN010000235.1 GCA_903845155.1 Oligoflexia bacterium | reverse complement strand
CGTCAAAGTTCTTGACGCTAAGCTGAACCAAAAGGTGGGCCCGACCATTACTCCCGTTTCTTCACATCACCGCGGGCGAAAATGCTCGCTACAAAGTTCAACACATCGGTTGCAGATATTTCGTCGTAACCAAAATTCTTAATCAGCCGTGATTTCACCACATCGATTTTTTCCTGCGTTGCTCGATCCACCACGTTAGAAACGAGGCTGGTGAGCTTGATGGTATCTTTTTGGTCTTCAAAGAGCTTCAGCTCTAGCGCTTTATGAAGGCGTTCGTTTGTCTTGTAATCAAACATTTTGCCTTCAATCGCGAGTGCCCCAATATAGTTCATGATCTCCCGACGGAAATCGTCTTTGCGAGATTCAGGAATATCAATTTTCTCTTCAATGGAACGCATGAGTCTTTCGTCTGGTTCCTCGTCGGAGCCAGTGTATTTGTTTCGTACTTTTTCGCGTTGAGTGTACGCCTTCACGTTATCAATATAGTTTCCGCAAAGTTTCGCAATCGCGTCTTCATCGGCAGAGATCGCGCGCTGAACTTCGTTCTTCACGATATCTTCGTACTCTTGCTTTACGAGTGCGATTAAATCGCGATATTCGCGGCGTTTTTCTTCACTTCCAATGAGAGCGTGGTTTTTAAGCCCGCCTTCAAGTTCGTTCAACACCATGAATGGATTCACGCATGGAATCTCACTCTTCACGATCGCATTTGAAATCTTGTCTTGTACGTAACGAGGAGAAACACCGTCTAATCCTTCACGGATGGATTCTTTTCTCAGTTCCTTCACATTTTCTTCCGTAAACCCTGAAAGCGTCTTTCCATCATACAGTTTCAATTTCTGCATTAGAGAAATACTCGCTTTTTTAGGATGTTCAAGACGGGTCAAGATCGCCCACATTGCAGCCACTTCAATAGTATGAGGTGCGATGCTCTTGCCACGAATTTTTTGCGAGTTGAAATCCTTCTCGTAAATTTTCACTTCGTGTTTCAGTTTAGTGATGTAAGGAACATCGATCTTCACGGTTCTATCCCGGAGGGCTTCCATGAATTCGTTGTTTTGTAATTTTCTAAATTCTGGCTCATTAGTATGCCCAATAATTACTTCATCAATGTCGGTTTGAGCAAACTTCTTAGGCTTAATTTTATGCTCTTGTGAGGCTGTTAAGAGATCATAAAGGAAGGCTACATCCAGTTTTAATACTTCAATGAACTCAATCACGCCTCGATTGGCCACGCAAAACTCACCATCAAAATTAAAGGCACGCGGGTCTGAATCGGATCCGTATTCCGCAATTTTGCGATAATTAATATCACCAGTGAGTTCGGTTGAATCTTGATTTTTTTCATCCTTAGGTTGAAATGTGCCGATCCCTACGCGATCTTTTTCAGAAAGTGCAACACGAGTGACACGAATGTGGTTGGTGACCACTTTGGTCCAATCCCCTTCGTAGCGCTTCATGAGTTCTCGCATCACGAAACGAGATGCAGGATCGAGGTCGCCCTTGATGGCAACTTTGTAATCCCCTTTTTGCCCGCGAATAATTTCCTGAAGAACTGCTCCGCGCATTTCTTCAGGAATAAGCTTGAGCGGATCTTCGTGCATCGGAGAAACCATTTCGGTGGCTCCACCAAAAAGAGACTCGCCCTTGCCGGTAGGATCAATCCATCTAAATGTATAGAGTGAGCCTGCTTCCGTGCGTGAGTAATGTTCCACACCTTTTTTCAACATGCGAGCAATCGTGGATTTCGCCGATCCGACCGGACCATGGAGAAGGAGAACCCTTTTCTCAGTTCCATATCCGTATGCGGCTGACTTGAAAAAGTTTACTAGCTTCATCAGCTGAACATCTAAGCCGAAAACACCATCTTTTCCTCCATCAATTGGATCTTCAAAAAATTTATAGTGAGTAATTTCTTTTTTATACTCGGTGTAGGTTTCAACACCGTAAGTGAGAACCAAATCGTAAATCCGCTGAAACGCATTTCTTGCGATGTTCGGATTTTTTTTCACCATTTCTAAATAATCAAAAAAAGTGCCTTCCCAATGAAGTTGTTTGAACTCATCTTTCGTTTGAATTTTATTGAGATACTGCGACCATTCTTGCGCGTTTTGGGTCATGATCCTGATTCCTTCCGTGGGCTTGTACTCCGATAACGATCTCTCTTATTATATCGAGTGACGCGGACGACGCGCAAGGAAAGTTTATTTTTGACACTCAGTTCACAGAAATTGTTTAAAAAAATACCTCTTCTTAGGCGTCAGCCTTTTGTCGCTTCACACTTCGCTAGACTCTACACTTCCGATCATGCAATATATGGAGTGAATGGCCCAATTTAAACTCACCGCAGCTTTCCTTTCTGATATCGGCATGAGGCGAAAGCAGAATCAAGATTCAGGCCTGGCTCGTCCTGACCTCGGTCTTTTTCTAGTGGCTGACGGGATGGGTGGACACCAAGGTGGCGAAGCTGCAAGCAAACTTTGCGTAGAAAAAATCGAATCACACATCGCCCAATATGCTCACACTCAAAACAACGACACCGCCCTCCTTCAACAAGGAGTCATGATTGCCAATCAATCGATCTTTGAACTTTCACAAAAGGACTCCAGCCTGAGCGGCATGGGTACAACCACCACAGTCCTCAAGATTTCCAACAACTTAGCTACTATTGCTCAAGCTGGCGACAGCCGCGCGTACTATTGGAATAAGGACGGAATTTGGCAAATCACTCGCGACCACTCCCTCGTTCAAGAGAAGCTCCGCGCGGGCCTCATCACTCGCGAACAAGTCAAAACCGATGACATGAAAAACGTGATTACCCGCTCCGTAGGGTATGAGATGAACGTAAAGACGGATATCTACACCATGGAAGTGGAACCGGGCGATCATTTTTTGATCTGTTCCGACGGGCTATCTGGCCCGGTAGATGACGATCTTATGTTTGATATTCTTGAAGAAAGCGCCAAGTCTGGGCTAAGCTTAGAAGACACCGCCAAGCGACTCATTCAAAAGGCAAATGAACGCGGTGGCGATGACAACAGCACAGTGGTGCTGGTACAAATTGATCGATAAAAACAGGAACCATGGCAAACCGATTCTACACCATCATGATCATTCCCGAGACTGCTTCAAAAATGAAACAGTTTCACATTCCGTCGTGGGTGGTGCGTGCGGCGCTCGTCGTGATGCCAGTTCTTTTACTCATCGGTATTACACTCATGCTCGATTATCGCTTTGTCGCGAATCAAGTGTTTGAAAATCGTGAGCTTCAAGCTGAAAATCGTCGCTTAAGACAAAACGTGCAACTCTACAAAAACAGAATGGAATCTCTCGAGTCGAGTGTACAGCGAATTGAAAACTTTTCTGGCCGATTAAAGATGATCACGAACCTCATGGATCGTGATAATTTATCCCAGCATTTGGAACTTCCCATCCCGAATGCCAGCACCAACATCGCTTTAGACCCGCCTAAAGAAGTAACGGATCCCGCGATGAGCGCCGAGGAGAAACAAGCCAGCGACACCGCCAAGCAAAACATTGATCAACAGTTTGAATCCATGAGCACGCAATCTCTGGTACTCGAACAAAATCTACACGACCTCTATGAACTTCTCTCTGACCAAAAATCTTTTTTAAATGCGCTCCCTACTAAAAAACCTGCTGAAGGCTATTTCACTTCTGGGTTTGGGGTTCGGGTTTCGCCCGTCGGTGAAGGCGAAAAAATGCATGAGGGTCTGGACATTGCGAATCTCGTAGGCACCCCCATTCATGCGCCCGCACAGGGAACAGTTATTTTTGCCGGTAGAAAATCAGGATATGGAAATATTGTGATTTTGGATCACGGCTATGGCCTCGAAACTTGGTACGGCCACACCTCAAAAATTCTAGTAAAAGTAGGACAACTCGTCCATCGAGGGCAGACGTTTGCCCTCATTGGCAACTCGGGCAGATCAACCGGATCGCATGTACATTACGAAGTGAGAGTACATGGCATTCCCGTCGATCCGCTGAGCTACATTTTAGAAAATTGAATCAACCATGAATTTATCAATACTACTCAAGGAGAAACCACAGCATGTTCGATCAAATTAATGTGATTGGAAAAAAGATTTTTGGAACACAAAATGAACGTGAACTAAAAACCATTTATCCTTTGGTCGCAAAAATTAATGCCTTAGAGCCCAAAATGAAAGCACTCTCAAACGAAGAGTTGAAGGCTCAAACTATTAAATTCAGAGAACGACTTGCCCGCGGTGAAACATTAAACTCACTTCTTCCGGAAGCATTTGCAACGGTCCGAGAAGCCGCATGGCGTGTGATCGGTCAACGTCACTACGATGTCCAAATTATTGGGGGAATCACCCTTCATCGCGGAAGAATTGCCGAGATGAAAACCGGCGAAGGAAAGACCTTGGTCGCCACCCTTCCTTGTTATCTGAATGCGCTTGAAGGCAAAGGCGTGCACGTCATCACCGTCAATGATTACCTCGCAAAGCGTGACTCCGAGTGGATGGGACGCGTATTTGGTTTCCTCGGACTCTCTACTGGAATTATCGTTCACGGCTTAAATGATCGCCAACGCCAAGAAAATTATGGCTGCGATATTACTTACGGAACCAATAATGAATTCGGATTTGATTACCTTCGCGACAACATGAAGTTTCGTCTCGAAGAATATGTTCAACGCGAGTTGAACTACGCCATTATCGATGAAGTGGATTCCATTTTAATCGATGAAGCCCGTACCCCACTCATCATCAGTGGTCCAAGTGAAGACTCCACTGACATGTATTACGTGATTGATCGACAACTGCGTTCTGATGGCGGACTCGTCAAGGATACGGATTACACGGTGGATGAAAAATCAAAAACTGCCGTACTCATGGAACCCGGCGTGGATAAAATGGAAGCACGCCTCGGAATTAAAAATCTTTATGACCCTGCAAACATTGAACTCCTCCATCACGTCAATCAAGCCCTTCGTGCACATGTTCTCTTTAAGCTCGACGTGGATTACGTGGTGAAGGAAGGCGAAGTTTGTATTGTCGATGAATTCACGGGTCGACTCATGCCAGGTCGTCGTTGGAGCGACGGACTTCACCAGGCAATTGAAGCAAAAGAAGGCGTAAAAATTGAAAGCGAAAATCAAACACTCGCCACTATCACCTTTCAAAATTATTTCAGAATGTACAAGAAACTTTCGGGCATGACTGGTACCGCTGATACGGAAGCAACCGAGTTTAAACAGATTTACAAACTCGAAGTGACCATCATCCCTACCAATCGAATCAACGTACGACAAGATGAGCCCGACACCATTTTTAAATCAGAAGCGGCCAAAATTAAAGCCATCTCAGAAGAAATTAAAAACGCGCATGACAAAGGGCAGCCGGTTCTCGTCGGAACCGTATCGGTGGACAAATCAGAGCAATTAGCAGCCCACTTAAAACGCTTAGGCATTAAACACAATGTGTTGAACGCCAAACAACATGAGCGCGAGGCCGAAATTGTTGCTCAAGCGGGCAAAAAAGGTGCGGTCACGATCTCTACCAATATGGCGGGCCGGGGAACGGATATTTTACTCGGAGGAAATGCAGAGTTTCTTTCCAAACTTGAAACGGGTCCACTCCCCCCTACTGCGACTGAAGAAGAGCAGCTTGCATGGAAAAAGCTCTACGACGACAACATGAAAAAATGGCACGATAAGACCGAGACCGAACGCAAAGATGTCATTGCAGCGGGCGGACTCTACATTGTCGGAACCGAACGACATGAGTCACGTCGGATTGATAATCAGCTCCGAGGCCGTGCAGGTCGTCAGGGTGACCCAGGCAAATCAAAATTTTACCTGTCTCTTGACGATGATTTGATGAGAATTTTCGGTGGAATGAATATTAAACGATTTATGGAAGATGACGTTCCGATTGAACACACCATGATCACCAAGGCGATTGCGAATGCACAGAAAAAAGTGGAAGGCCACAACTACGATATCCGCAAACACTTGCTAGAATACGATGATGTCATGAACCAACAACGCCAGGTGGTCTATGCATGGAGAAGAGAAGTGCTCAGCCAGGCCAATCTTCGCATCATGATCTTCTCTATGGTGGAAGACATCGTGAATGCAATTTGCGAAGATTTTTTTCCAGGCGGAAAACTCAGAAAAATCGATGGAGAGAGTTCACTCAAAGTGAAGGAACTCAATGAAGCGATTGCGGTTACTTTCCAAATTGCAAAACACGTTACTGAGAATGATATTCAACCCATGAATGGTGCCGGCCTTAAAAAGCTACTCATGAGTATCGCTGAAGAAGCATATCAAGCAAAAGAGAAACAATACTCAACCGATCTCATGAGACAGGTAGAGAAAATGATTCTTCTCGGGACGATTGATCAGCTATGGAAAGATCATTTGCTCGCCATGGATCACATGAGAGATGGAATTGGACTTCAAGGATACGGCCAAAAAGACCCTCTCGTGGAATATAAAAAACAAGGCTTTAAGTTTTTCTCCATGATGATGGATCAGATTACCGGCGATGTAGTTCGTAAAATCTTCGCCGTTCAAATTAATACGAACGAGAACTTTGAAGAAGACTTAGAGGGCGAAGAAATCAACGAGGCCCCAGTTCAGAATGAAGTCGCTACCCTCAGCCCGGGAGCGGGCGCAGGCGTCAGCCTTGCGAGCCGTGGTCGACTGCCTTCAGCGAGCGAAGCACTCCGTGCGATGCCAATGGGTGTGGACTTCTCCAAAGTTGGCCGAAATGACGAATGCCCATGCGGAAGCGGTAAAAAATTCAAAAAATGTCACGGAACACATCTTTGATGCACAGATGTCACTCAGGGAGCTCATCACCTTATGACGGATGGTAAAACCGACAAGAAGGACATGACCGGTATTTTTGATCTTCCTCCTTCAGAGCAAACTGCTCATGAAGCGGCGACCAATCCTTTTGCGACCGAAACGGCTATCGAAAAAATCGATGATTTTGAATCGATTGATCAAATCGGAATGATGGATCACGAACCAGCACCTGAGGCTCAGGAAGAGCCATCTCTTGACAGGCACTCGGAATTGCCTTTTGAAGTCACCGAAGCGGTTCACGAAGTACCACCGCTTGAAATGCAGAGTGATGCGAATTTCGAACCAGTTCAGGAAGCGGCGAAGGAATCCCCCACTGACTTTTTGCATGACCTTAAAACCTATTCAGAACATGCAAAAACCGCTCGTTATGAGGCACAAATTCATTACCCATTTCACCTCTACATACAAGGTGAGTTTGGCCCTTATGAAAGAGATAAGCTTCTTCTCTTTATTACTGAAAACCAAATTGGGCTCAATTCGAATGATCTCGATTTACAACTGAAGGCAGGCCGAACCCTCTTCCCACGAATCAGCGAATACGCGGGAATAAAAATAATTCAAGAGCTTCGCGATTCAGGTCTTCAATTTAAATTAAAACCATCCCCTCAGAATGAAGAAAGTCCTGCGGTCACTTTCGCGGTTCAGAATGATCATTACGAAAATCCTGAACTCAAGAAATTCGCAACAATTGCGGCCCAAGCCATTCCTATTTTAGCCACTACCCCCCAAACTTTTGAACTCTACGAAGAGTTTGACTCACTTGAAGTGTGCCAATACTTAAAGGCCGACATGGTGGAAGCAGAAAAATCAGAGTTATTCCAAGAAGTCGTCGAAAGAATGATGGATTCATTAAAACAAAAGGCACGCATTAAGGGAGGGCATGCTCTGACCCGAGTGGAGAGGAAAACCAATCCGCTCAGACTACCTTCCCAATATCAGGTTTTAATTACAGCAACGCTTCTTAGAAAACGATAAGCAGTATATGAAAATTAATTTTTTTAAATATCAAGGCACCGGCAATGACTTCATACTTCTCGACAATCGAAAAAATGAATGGAGTGGCCTCAATCGTTCCATGATCGCAAAACTATGTGACCGCAGATTCGGAATAGGCGGCGATGGGCTCATTTTGCTGAATGCTCATCCGAAATATGATTTTGAAATGAAGAACTATAACTCAGACGGCGGCGAATGTAGCATGTGTGGAAATGGTGCACGCTGTTTGGCTCAGCTCGCCCATGACCTTCAAGTCCCTTCACGCGTAAAGGATCATTATCATTTTTTAGCGATTGATGGCGAACACGAAGCGTCGATCCATGGCAACCTCATTCACCTTAAAATGCAAAACGTGGACGAAATCAACGAAACCCCAGAAGGCTTCGTCCTGAACACCGGTTCTCCGCATTTGGTTTGTCCGGCCACGCATCTCATGACCCAAGATATTGTCACGCAAGGACGAACGCTCAGAAATTCTCCGATGTTTATGCCTGGTGGAATTAATGTGAATTTTGTTCAAGCATACGGTAAAAAGATTTTTGTAAGGACCTACGAGCGCGGGGTGGAAGATGAGACACTTTCTTGTGGAACCGGAATTATCGCTGCAGCGATTACGGCAGCACAAAACCAGGGACCAGGGGTTCACGAGTATGAAGTTCATTCACGCGGTGGAATCCTTCAAGTGCGCTTTGAACAAAGCGAATCTGACTTACAGACACAAAAATGGGAAAACATTTGGCTCATCGGTCCTGCGGTTCTGAGCTTTAAAGGCACTGCACTTCTGACGGAAGAATAAACGCTATGGAAACACATGTTGCAAAATTCGATCATATCCTGACCACCTTGATTATTCCTTTTGCCTGGAAGATCTTAGGTGCTTTTGCCGTTTGGATCTTAGGTGGAATATGCATTAGAACCTCACAACGAATCTTAAGGTCCGCCCTCAACAAAAGGACGGTTGACCCCACACTCACTACTTACGCAAGCAAAACCATGGGCGTAGCATTGAAGATCCTCCTCGTCGTCGCAATCTTAGGTATCTTTGGAATTGAAACCACTTCGTTCTCAGCTATCCTTGCGGCCGCAGGTGTGGCGATTGGTATTGCTTGGTCGGGCTTGCTTTCTAATTTTGCGGCGGGAGTTTTTTTAATTCTACTGCGCCCCTTTAAAGTGGGTGATGCGATCAGTGCGGCGGGCGTGACCGGTACCGTGAGAGAAATCGGTCTTTTTGCGACGACAATTGATACTGGTGATAATTTAAGAATTTTTGTTGGCAATAACAAACTCTTTTCTGACAATATCCTGAACTACAGCAGCAACGCTTACCGAATCGCTACTTTTAAAATTCAACTTTCATCCGAAGTCAATCCCAGCGAAGCACTCGAGCGCTTTAAGTCGACCCTCGTTCTCGTCCCAGGG
>CAIMWN010000234.1 GCA_903845155.1 Oligoflexia bacterium | reverse complement strand
GAGATGTCCCAAAAAATGTATATTTTGTGTACTTTTGTAATCGATGGCAATATCGATCCAAGCGGCGAGTATTTTTGTAGATCGACGACTCCGTTCAAGTTCTTTTACAATCTGCGCTCTCGCAAAATCATTAATTTCTGTAGATGGAATCCCTTTAAATTTTTTCACTTCTGCGATTTTGTCGGTTTCATCCATGTACTGAGTGGTGGTAATGAACGATGCAATTCTCTTTTTGATTTCATCTTTAGTCTGAGCCAGGCCGCTTTGAACTGAGAAGGAGGCTAGGAGAATGCTTAAAAATAGGTAGGTGTAATAATTTTTGCGATAGGCGCTGGCTAACATAAGTTCGAGTTCCTCAAATTAAGTCACAAGTTCTGTTGCAGCGTATCAGATTTTCTTAATGACCGTCAAGTAATTAAACTTATAATATCAATTAGTTACGCAATTGATCTCGTTTAATTTACCAGTGGATCAATTGAATTTTCGGAGGAAGGAGGAGTGATGGGAATGCATTCACTTCTGAAAGCCAAGATCGACAGCCAAGAGCTAAGTAAATCAAGGAGGCCAATTAACTTGTTGGAGTGAGGTCGACTTTTACAAAACTCAGGTAATGTTTGAGTTCGCCAATCGATTCATGAAGATCGCCAATCGCGCGATGGGCATTCTTTTTATCATATTTGATGTTGTAACGTTCACGGAAGACTTCCTTAAATGAACTCACGTCCACCATTCGGTAGTGGAGGGTATTGGCAAAGGCAGGCATGTGAGCATCTAAAAAACGTCGGTCATTATGAATAGAGTTACCGGCCAAAACTGCGCCGTCTTTGCCTTGTTTTTGGCCAAAATGTTTTTCAATCCATGCCACGAGATCCTTTTCCACTAAGTCAAGCGGCTGCCCAAACGGTACTTGTGCAGTAAGTCCACTCTTTCCGTGGTGTTCTTTGCACCAAGCGTTCATGCCTTCTAATACCTCGGTAGTTTGGAAAATAATGTAATGTTTTTCGTCAACGGTGTTGAGTTCGTAATCGGTAATAATGGCTGCGAACTCGAGGATTTTATCAGTTTTCTCGTCCAAGCCCGTCATTTCAAGATCAACCCACAATAAAAATTTTTTGCTCATGCGCAAAGCGTACCTGCAAAATAGCTTTTTTTAAACTGCAATGAATTCACTTTACTGTAGCTCTGAGGTCTCCCACGAGTGCCGGTGAGGTGTTTTTGCGTAATCTGCGCCGACCTTATTTTGCAAAATCACGCTTCGGCTCCTCCCGTTTTATTAAGTTAAGACTTGCGTTATTTGCATGGGATTTGACCACAATTTTAGGCCTATCGCTTATAACGCGAGTCTCAACAATAAGTGGTCGGAGACCCTTTTACGGTTGCTAAAAGTCGAACCGTCAGGTAATAAATATGACTAAACAAAAACTAAGCAAATTTTAGTTAATCACACCCGAGCGGTGTCGCAATCACACGTATAGGTGTGAAAGGAGAATAGAAAATGGCAGCGAACGACGAAAGCAGCAAAGTACCTATCGAGATGATCCGTAACATCGGAATTTCTGCACACATCGACTCAGGAAAAACCACTCTTTCTGAACGAATTCTTTTCTACACAGGTAAAGTACACGAAATTCACGAAGTAAAAGGTAAAGATGGTGTTGGCGCGACCATGGACTCAATGGATCTTGAGCGCGAAAAAGGGATCACTATTCAATCAGCAGCAACATATTGCTTGTGGAAAGGTTTTAACATTAACCTGATCGATACTCCAGGCCACGTGGATTTCACTATCGAAGTGGAGCGCGCACTTCGCGTTCTCGACGGCGCTGTGCTTGTTCTTTGTTCAGTATCTGGCGTTCAATCTCAATCCATCACGGTTGATAGACAAATGAAGCGCTATAAAGTTCCACGCCTTTGTTTCGTAAATAAAATGGATCGTGCGGGCGCGAATCCTTTTAAAGGCATGAGTCAGTTGCGTGAAAAACTTCGTCACAATGCTCACTTGGTCATGTACCCAATCGGTGCAGAAGATCAGTTTAAAGGCGTAGTGGATCTCGTTCAAATGAAAGCGTTTTATTTTGACGGTGATAACGGTGAAAATATCCGTGAAGAAGCAATTCCTGCTGATATCAAATCAGAATGCGATAAGTACCGTGAAGAACTGATCTCTGCAGTGTCTGAGTTCGACGATGTAGTGGCAGAAAAATATCTTGAAGGAAAAGAAATTTCTGTTTCAGAATTACGTGAAGCCATCCGCAAAGGAACTTTATCATTGGCACTCACTCCTGTTTTCGTAGGCTCGGCTTACAAAAACAAAGGCGTTCAGTTATTGCTTGATGGCGTAACTTACTACCTCCCGAACCCATCACAAAAAGAAAACATTGCACTCGATCAATCGAACAACGAAGCAGAAGTAGTATTGAAATCAGATTCAACACTTCCGTTCGTAGGTCTTGCGTTTAAACTTGAGGACGGCCGTTATGGTCAGCTCACTTATATGCGTGTTTATCAAGGTTCTTTGAGCAAAGGTGATTTTATCATCAACTCTACCAATGATAAACGCGTGAAGGTTCCTCGTATCGTGCGCATGCATTCGAATGAAATGAATGACGTTGAATCTGCAAGAGCAGGCGACATTGTTGCATTGTTCGGCGTTGAGTGTTCATCAGGTGATACTTTCACCGACGGAAAAGTTAAATACTCAATGACTTCTATGTTCGTGCCAGAAGCCGTGATCAGCTTAGCGGTTCAACCAAAAGATAAAACAGGTGAAAATAACTTCTCTAAAGCGCTCAATCGTTTTACAAAAGAAGATCCTACCTTCCGTGTTCACCGTGATGATGAATCAAACCAAACCATTATTTCTGGGATGGGCGAGCTCCATCTTGAAATTTATTGTGAGCGGATGAAGCGTGAGTACGCGTGTGAGGTAATCGTGGGTAAACCGCAAGTTGCTTACCGCGAGACCATTCAAGCAAAAGGTACTTACAATTATACCCATAAGAAACAAACCGGTGGTTCGGGACAGTTCGGCCGCGTGGCTGGATACATTGAGCCTCTCCCAGCAGATGCAGCTCTTCAGTATGAATTTGTGGACGAAGTTACCGGTGGTGTGATTCCCCGTAACTTTATTCCAGCTGTGGATAAAGGTTTCAAAGAAGCCGTTAAAGAAGGCCGTTTGATTGGTTTCCCAATCGTCGGTGTTCGTTGCGTAGTTGATGATGGTGCTTACCATGCGGTCGATTCATCTGAGCAAGCGTTCAAAACTGCTGCATTGATGGCGTTCCGTGAAGCGTACGAGCGCGCAAGCCCGGTGGTTCTTGAACCAATCATGAAACTTGAAGTTTCTGCCCCTGAGGAATTCCAAGGTTCAGTCATGGGTCAAGTAAATCAACGCCGCGGTGTAATCGTGAATTCGGGAACCAGTGATGGTTACTGCGTGATCGAAGCAGAAGTTCCACTCTCTGAGATGTTTGGTTATTCAACCGACATTCGTTCAGCGACTCAAGGAAAAGGCGAGTTCTCAATGGAGTTTATGAAATACTCTGCTGCGCCAAGAAACGTGCAAGATGAACTCGTGAAGAAATTCCAAGAGAAGAAGGCTAAAGAGGCAGCGGGCAAATAATTTCGCGTGATGCGAAATTATGGGTGAACTGCGTGTGCATGTTATGCACTGAGCGAGCGTGATGCGAGCGAAAGCAGTGAACCCCAGTGCTCGAAATATTCTCTAAATATCAAGATTAAATTATTTTAAAGCCCAGGTGGATTCCACCTGGGCTTTTTTTTTGTGTTATTCTGAATGAATGAAGATTCTAATCACCGGTGCTACCGGTCTAATAGGGAAAGAGCTCGGGAAATGCTTGGTGAGTGCGGGCCACGAGATTGTGGCAATCTCACGCTCAAAACAAAATGCGTTTTTAGGTTTGCCCTATCCTGCGGCCATTTTTGAATGGCCATCTGTAAAATCTCCTTTTCCGATGGCGGCACTGGAAGGCGTAGATGGCATTGTCCATTTGATGGGCGAGAATTTGGCCGAGCACCGCTGGAGTGATTCCTTTAAGCAAAAGTTAAGTGAAAGCCGTGTTGAAAGTACTCGGGCACTGGTAGATGCGGTAAAGCGATATCAAGCAGACGGACATCAGCAGTTGAAGGTTTGGGTTCAAGGTTCAGCTGTTGGATATTACGCCGAGACGGACGTGGATGAAGTACACGACGAGAGTTCACGCAAGGGGAGTAATTTTCTCTCTCAATTATGCGAAAAGTGGGAGGCAGAAGTGGAGCCGCTCCGGAAGTCGATTCGCAGCGTGATCGTAAGAACAGGAGTAGTGTTTTCTCATCAAGGCGGGACTTTTACTAAGCTTTTTACTCCGCTAAAGAATGGTCTGGGGGGAAGGCTCGGGAATGGATTGCAGAAAATGAGTTTGATTCACCTAACTGACGTCGTGGGTTTCATCAAACATGCGCTCGAACATGAAAATGTTGAGGGAGTGGTCAATCTCACTTGCAATGAACCGGTTTCGCAAAAGGATCTTTGCGAGAAAATGTGTGGTGCGCTTTATCTAAGGGAAGGCCCTGCAATGCCCGCATTTGCGTTGAAGATCGCACTCGGTGAAATGGCGAGCATCGTGCTCGAGAGCCAAGCAGTGATTTCAAAGCGAATGAAGGAATTGGGTTTTAATTTACAATATCCGGACGTGAATTCTGTTTTGGCAGAAGTGACCTCATGGTATTTGCACCCTATCCGCGCACGTGAATCTGCATTGATCGAATTTACGGAGCAGTATTTTGATAAGCCACTCGAGGAAGTGTTTAGTTTCTTTGCCGACGCCCAGAATTTGGAAAAAATCACTCCCCAATGGCTCCACTTTAAGGTGAAGGAATTGAGCACGCTTTCATTGCAAGAAGGGACTAAAATTCACTATGATTTGAAGATCCATGGAGTACCGGTGAAGTGGGTAACGGATATCACGCGGTGGGAGCGCCCCACTTTATTTGTAGATCAACAATTGCAGGGCCCTTACGAACTTTGGTACCACGAGCACGCGTTTAGGACGATGGGTAAAGGTACACTCATGCAAGATTGGGTTCGATATCAATTACCTTTAGGAAAACTGGGTCAATGGGTAGGTGGTATGAAGGTTCGCGCAGATGTGGATGCTATTTTTAGGTATCGGCGTGAGATGATGGCTAAAGACTTCTAGTCTGAACTTGTCCCCAGTTCGGTTAAAAACCAATTCCCGCGCGGAACCCTAAGACATCTTCAGTCATTGTATTCATAGTTTCGCCATAGCCATGGAAAACTTGTGCTACAAAAAGAGGTAGAAACGCGCGATCATGAGCTTTCAAGCGAACAGTGATTTCCTGCCCGCCTTCAAGAGGATTGATACGACTGGAGCCGCCCAAGAAAAGTCGCAAAGTGAGATCATTTTGGTCCCATCCCTTTCCAATAAATTGGGTGAGTGTGATGGTGAGCTCGCCTAGCCCCCTGTACTTGATGATGTCGGGGTTATATTTGGCGTAGAGGTACGGAAGCCATGCACTCAGACTCCAATAAATTTTCGCGTAATCGTGAAATTCTGTAACCCATTGATATTTGAGACCGCTTCGGTTCCATGATTTCTCGCTTACGGAACCTTCACCATTGGACTCGTGGTTGAAGATAATGACATCAAGTGAATGGGCTTGGACGTTGCCCAGTTTGAAACGGTAAAAAAGTTCGGGATTGTAATTGATGTCACTAAAGTATGGAATGTTTGCAAATACTTGCCAAATCATCGCCTGTGTATAGCCAAAATAAATAGGAGTATCGCCGATGATTTGACTTTTAAAGCTCAACTCAATTTTCGCGTTTTTTCCTACTATGAAATAAATAGGTTTATAAGCTTGGAAAAATTCGGAGCGAGAAGAGAACTCATCCGAGTAGGCATTCGCCTTATGGATGGATAAGGATTGAAAGGCTAACAGGGCAAGGCAGCTCAGGAATAATCTATACAGCAAGGTAGTCTCTTTTCATGGTCGTTTCTGACTCTAGTGTTACCTTATCTTGGGTATTCTTTGAAATGATATTCATTGATTGAGCCTTTTCTGAATGATTGGATTGCGCCCACTTTATTAAATAATTGACGTGTAATAATAACGGCGTTATAAATAAGGTAATGCTTTTACCAAAATTAGTGTTTTTCTTATCGCTGATCCTCTGCCTGGCTAACCTCATTGTGCACGCAGATAGCTCACATAAAGCAAAACCGCGTACACCAGTAGGCAAAGTAGCATCACTTTAATTAAAAAAGCCCGAATGGATCACCATTCAGGCTTTTCGTTTGCGCTTAGTAAAGCGCAGATGGTCTTTTCAATGATTTAGTGAGTTGTAGTTTCTTTGGCAGCTGGTTTTGCATCAGTGCCCTTAGTTTCTGTTGTTTTTGGCGCTTCGACTACGTCTTTCGTATTCTTAGCAGGTGCCGTAGCTTCAGTGCCTGGAGCTACCGGTGCAGTGCCAGTTGCTGGAACGGAAGTAGCAGGAGGAGGCGTATATCCCTCAAACACGCTCTTTTTCACTTTGCTTGGAATGATGGTAAGGGCAAGGGATGTGCACATGAACACAGCCGCTAAGCCATAAGTTAGTTTTTGGAAAAAGTTTGCTCCGCCTGAACTTCCAAATACAGTTTGGCTGGATCCACCGAATGAAGCGCTGATTTCAGCACCTTTTCCTGATTGGAGAAGAACGGCGATAACAATTAGGACAACGGTAGTAATGTGAACAACGGTTAAGAATGTGATCATAGTGGCTTTATCCTATCTAAAGTTTGAGTGAATTTAAACGATTTCCTTAAGTTAAATGGCGATTATGCTTCAATTAAATTCCAAAGTTGGGTCCAGGACTCGATTTTAAGGCTGGCTCCACCAACTAAGCCTCCATCGATGTTGGGACAGGCTAGTAATTCTTTGAAATTAGCAGGGGTAACACTGCCTCCGTAAAGAATGCGCGTCGCATTAGCGATAGAATACCCCAGTTTTTCAGTCATTTGGGCTCGAATGAAGGAATGGGCAGTTTCAGCTTGTTCAGGGCTTGCGGTCACACCGGTACCAATGGCCCAAACTGGCTCGTAGGCGACATGTAATTTTTTCCCAAAAGCTTCTTTGCAAACGGTGTCGGCCAAAAGAAGTTTGAGTTGTGTCGAGAGAATCGCTTCCGTTTGATCGGCATTGCGCTCCGTTAATGTTTCGCCGATACAAACCAACACTTCCATTCCTTGAGTGAGTGCGCCTACTGTTCGTTTCAAAACAGACTCATTAGTTTCTCCGAAAAATTGTCTGCGTTCAGAGTGTCCGACGAGTGCGTGCTCAATGCCAATTTCTTGCAACATGGATGCGGAAACTTCACCGGTAAATGCACCCGATTTCTCCCCTGAAATGTTTTGCGCACCAATTTGAAGAGGAAGCGAATTCACTTCAGAAAAATTCCGAGCGGATTCTAATGAAAGAAAAGGAATGTAAAGGCGCATTTGTGCATTCAATTGAGGTGCGATCCGCAGCGCTTCTAGAAACTGCAGCGTCTCTTTTTTCCCAAAATTCATTTTCCAATTACCCGCGAGCAGAATGCCATTCGTACAAACTTTTGCAGTAGATTTTGTCATTGTTTACACCAAATCTGGAGATTCAGGACGATAGCCGGATTTAAGAATTTCAATTCCCGGAAGCCCTTCGTTTTCGAGATATTCCAGGGCCGCGCCGCCTCCGGTAGAAAGGTGATCGAATTTGGCTGCAAGCCCCGCCTGATTAATTGCAGAAACGGTATCACCACCACCCACAATTTTTACGCACGCGAGATTTGAAAGATATTCGGCAACAGTATTGGTGCCGGTTGCATATTCACTCTTTTCAAACCATCCAAGTGGCCCGTTCCAAAAAACAGTTTTAGCATTCGCGAGAAACTGACAATAAGTTTCAATTGTTTTAGGTCCGATATCAAACCCTTCATTTGTATCCGAAGGAAGAAGAAACGGAATCCCCTTGCGTTCGGCCTCTACTAGAAGCTCTTTTGCAGCTTTCACATCTTCAGGTGCGGGTTGTTTCCATTCAGGGGCAATTTTTTCGCCTTTGGCTTTCATAAACGCGTAAGCCATTGCGCCACCGATCACTACACCTTGAACACGTTTCAACAGAGAGTGAATGGTTAGAATTTTATCACTGACCTTTGCACCACCTAAAATCAAATAGAATGGTTTCGCGGGTGCATGAAGAATATTGTCAAAATACTTCAATTCCTTCTCAATTAAGAATCCCATGCCTCGATCAGGCATAATGGACGGAAGGCGATAAGTGGATGCATGTTTCCGATGGGCGGTGCCAAACGCATCGGTAATATAGATGTCAGCCAAACGTGCGAGCATTTGTGCAAACATTAGATCGTTTGCTTCTTCTTCTTTGTAAAAACGCAAGTTCTCAAGAACCATCACTTCGCCTTGCTGAATTTGATTTACCTTTAACTCAATCCCTTCGCCGATGCAGTCATCGGCAAGCATGACCTCGCAACCGAGAAGTTCGGCCAAGCGATCTGCTGCAGGAAGAAGGGAGAAGTCAGGATTCTTTTTACCGTTGGGGCGACCCAAGTGTGAAGCGATGATGATCTTTGCGCCTTGCTCGCGGGCATACTGAACAGTGGGGAGCGCTTCCTTGATGCGCGTGTCATCAAGAATAGTGCGGACCCCATTTTCGTCAGGATTACTCAAAGGAACATTAAAATCGAGACGCAAAAAAACACGCTTCCCTTTGAGGGAAAAATCACGAATCGATTTGATTCTGCTCATTTTTAGATTCCTTTGCTTGCAAGATATTCGGTGACGTCGAGCATACGGTTAGAGAAGCCAGATTCATTGTCATACCATGCGAGCACTTTTACCATTGTACCTTCGAGTACCATGGTGCAGTCCGAATCAATAATTGAACTGCGAAGATCGCCATTGTAGTCGCTAGAAACAAGTGGATCGGTTGAGAATCCGAGAATGTTTTTCAAAGTAGTTTCAGAAGCCTTCTTCAGAACCGCATTCACTTCTTCTTTGGAGGTGGCTTTGTTTACGATGGCCGTAAAATCCACAACAGAAACATTGGGAGTGGGAACACGAATAGAGAGTCCGTCTAATTTTCCTTTTAAGTGAGGAAGTACGAGACCAACCGCTTTTGCTGCACCCGTTGAAGTAGGAATCATGGAAAGTGCTGCAGCACGGGCCCGGCGAAGGTCGCTGTGCTGAAGGTCTAAGATTCGTTGATCATTGGTATAGCTATGTACCGTCATCATGGTGCCTTTGATAATTCCAAAAGCATCATCCAGCACTTTTGCCGCTGGGGCTAAGCAATTGGTTGTACAAGATGCATTGGAGATAAAAGTGTGTTTTGAAGGATCGTATGAAGTATGATTCACACCGTAGCAAACAGTGATGTCTGCATCCTTTGAAGGAGCAGAGATGAGTACGCGCTTAGCGCCGCCTTGTAAGTGGAGAGAGGCACCGGCTTTATCGGTGAAAATTCCGGTACATTCGTGAACGAGTTCTACGCCCGCTTCTTTCCAAGGGAGTTTTGAAGGATCACGGTCAGAGAAAACAGTGATGGTTTGTCCGTTAATGATGAGGTTTCTTCCTTCAACATGTACATCCAGGTCATAGGTACCGTGGACCGAATCATATTTAATGAGATGAGCGAGTGTTTTTAGATCTCCCGTATCATTGATTGCAGCAACCTTAATATCGGGTCTTTTCATTGCGA
This sequence comes from Oligoflexia bacterium, assembly GCA_903845155.1. Taxonomy (GTDB): domain Bacteria; phylum Bdellovibrionota; class UBA1018; order UBA1018; family CAIMNF01; genus CAIMNF01. The sequence goes on along the minus strand of CAIMWN010000234.1, from coordinate 14,421 downwards.
GACGAAGTACTTTACGACCAATGCGGCCGCAGCCATTAATACCAATCACAGTTTGTTTTGCCATGGGAGGATTATAGCCCCATGGACTAAATTAGGCAAGAAGGAGAAGGGGGTAAGTCATAAAAAAGTAACTCAAAGTCGCTTTAAAAAGGATTGAATTGAAGGGTGAAATGAATTCCGATTTAAGATAGGTTTTGGGCTAACGCTCAGAGGATCATGAGAGATGAAAAATCGCCTAAGTCAAGAAACCAGTCCCTATTTGAAACAACACGAGAATAACCCCGTGGATTGGTATCCTTGGGGCGATGAGGCATTGAACCAGGCACGAGCACAAGATAAACCGATTCTGCTCAGCGTGGGGTATTCTGCATGTCACTGGTGCCATGTGATGGCGCATGAGTGTTTTGAAAACGTTGAAATTGCGAAACTCATGAATGAGAACTTTATTAACATTAAAGTGGATCGTGAAGAACGCCCAGATCTCGACCAAATTTATCAAGCCGTCGCTCAAATGATGACTAAGAGTGGGGGGTGGCCACTCACTGTGTTTCTCACCCCAGAACTCAAGCCTTTTTACGGCGGGACTTATTTTCCCCCGAGCGATCGTTATGGCAGACCTGGATTTCCAAAAGTGATCTTGTCGCTCGCCAAATCCTATCGTGAGCAAAAGGCGGATATTTTAGTCCGGGCAGATAAAATGACCGAAGTCATTCGAGCTCAAGATGATTTGTCGTATGGCTATGAACTTCAAGCTCATCCGGACGAGGTTCCGCTCACAGCGCGCGGAATATTAATTCAAGCGTTGAGCTCGCTCTTAACTCATGTGGATTGGCAAAATGGCGGAGTGGGTGGAGCCCCTAAATTTCCCAATGTTATGAGTATTACATTTTTGTGGCGAATGAGTCAGATGGAGTGGGTGCCGCAGGATTTTAAGATGAAAGCGAAAGAAGCGACCCTGCTGACCTTAGAGAAAATGGCCAAGGGCGGAATTTTTGATCAATTAGGTGGTGGATTTCACCGTTATTCCGTCGATGAGCATTGGGCCATTCCTCACTTTGAAAAAATGCTTTACGACCAGGGCTTGTTGCTCAAAATTTATGGCGAAGTCGTAGTGGGGCTCACTCCAATAGATGCTGAAAAATATAAACCACTCTTCATCGAAACCATTCAAAAAACAGTTCATTACCTGCATCGGAACATGGAAGCCAGCGATGGTCTCTTTTATGCGGCCGAGGATGCGGATTCCGAAGGGGAAGAGGGAAAGTTTTTTGCCTGGACCAAAGATGAATTGAAAAGTGTTTTAAATGAGGCCGAAATGAGTGTTTTTTCACTTTATTATGGAATTGGTGAAAACGGAAACTTTGAAAATGGGTCTTATGTGTTGTTTCAGGATCAGGGACGAACTGAAGTGGCCGCCCTTTTGCAAAAGGATGAAAGCGAGGTGAGTGGACTTTTGGAAAGTGCTCGAGCTAAAGCTTTCGCATATCGGGAAAAGCGGGTGCGCCCGGGGCTCGATGATAAAAAATTGGTGGCGTGGAACGGCTTGCTGGTCAGCGGTCTATCGTGGGCAAGTCTCGCCTTGAGTGGTGGTGACGCCGACCTCGCAAAACAAATGGCGTTAGCGGCATATGAGGCGATTAGAAAATTGCATATTAATGGGGACAGTAGGATTGTGCTCAAAGGAATGGAAACGCAGGGGGTTACTATAGCCGCAAGTAAAAAGTCCACAATTACAGGCTTTTTGGATGATTACTCATTTTTCATCGCTTCTTTACTTGATCTCACTCGTGTAAATCCTGAGCGTTCAGAAGAGTTCTCGAGTTTAGCAACGCATTTATCGCGAGTTACCCTTCAGTGGTTTCAATCGGACTCACCTCAGGAGTTTTATTTCACTCCACACGACCATGAACCACTGATCCACCGACCAAAATCGGTCTATGATCAAGCTATCCCTGCAGGGAGTGCAGTGATGGCGTCGCTCGTGAGTGTATTTCATGAAATGGGAGCGGAAGGATTTGAGGCGCAGGACTGGACTAAAATCCAAAATCACCTCTCCAAGCAGGCCTTTGGAATGAGCGAGTTTTTGAATGCTTATCTCTTGCATGAGGTCGGGGCGGTCACCATTAAAGGAGTTCCTGCGCAGGAGTTCCTGCGATCTCCGTTTTGTTTTGTGGAATCGACGGGAAAAGAGACGGTTCAGTTTTGCCATGATTTCAGCTGTAAAATAGGCGAATTTAACTTGATGGATCTTTATCAGTAATGACGCTTGGCTAAACCAAATGGTGGGCCCGACCTTTTAGAAAGAAACGCCGACGAACATTTGTAATTCACGCGTCTTCAGTGATTGAGATGTGCTGACCGCGCTGAGCTCAGAAAAGCCGTAATTGTAGCGCATGTCACCTACAATTGAGAATAAAGTAAGCACTGGGAGTCGAACTTCAGCAGTGAGTACTGCGCCTACTTCGGTCTTGTTAAAGCCAGCGTCAGAGTAGCTATAATCTACTCCGTTTACATTCACACTTCCTAAGCCCATCGCATAATATAAGCCTGCACCTACATTAAAAAGAGCCGGAACAAGGCTTAAGCGAACGAGTGCCGGAATTTCGAGAACGTGAAAGGAGGTGGTACTCAGGAGTGGAGCAGTCGTACTTAAAAAATCAGATTTTCTTGAAACATAAAGCGCATCCACTTCTAAGGTGAGCAAGGGAATGATTCCTGTTGAAACCGAAACACCAAATGCAGAGCTACTGCTTCCATTGCTGGTCTTGGTGGGCGTTCCGCTTGGATTTGAGTAAGAAGGGCTATAAAAGTTGAGACCTCCCAAAATACCATAATCGAGGGCAAAGCTTTGGGTCGAAAAGAGAACTCCTGCCAATAAACAGACTAGTTTGGTTTTTTTCATATTTTTAGAGTACCAGAATTATTTAACAGCGCATAAAAAAGTTCTCTTAACAGTTAAGAGCGCTCCGCGTCATCGTTTGACGCGCTAGATCTCGAATTATAACATGATCTTTCATTTTTTTTGGTGTGGTGCTTATAATTCACTTAAAATTCTGAGGTTTTTTAGCTATAACCAACACTTCGAAGGCGTGGCTTATGCTAAAATGTAAAGACGGCAAAACATTAAAAGGTGCGGTAATCGGATATGGCTTTATCTCAGGTAAAGGACATATCCCATCTTATTTGGAACGGGCGAAGCAAAAGGGCGACGTGAAGATTATCGCGGTTGCCGATATTTGTGAAGCAAGACGCGAACTTGCGAAGAAAACAATTCCTGAAGTTCGTGTCTATTCTGATTACCAATCGCTCCTCAAAGCTGAATCTCAAAATTTAGATTTTGTTGATGTTTCAACTCCGCCTTGTGATCACGCGCGCATTGCAATGGCTGCAATGGATGCAGGTCTTCATGTACTCTGTGAAAAGCCTTTAACTACCACTCTTGAAGAAGCGAGTGCATTACTCAAGCATGCAGCAAACACTAAGCGTGTTTTGTTTCCGTGTCATAACTACAAACATGCGCCCGTAGTGAAGACTATTCGCGACGTCATTGAAAGCGGTAAAATTGGAACGGTTCGCTCAGTAACACTTTCAACCTATCGGAATACTCATGCAAAGGGCGTTACTGAATGGAAAACAGATTGGCGCAGACATCACGAATTTAGTGGTGGGGGCATTGCGATGGATCATGGCAGCCATTCTTTTTACCTTACCTTTGAATGGCTCAACACTTACCCTACTGCAATCACTGCAAAGATGAGTAATCTCGAGCCACAAAAATACGATACCGAAGATAATTTTAGCGCCGTACTTACTTTTCCAAATGGGCTTGCCCACTGTCACCTGTCTTGGACAGCGGGCGTGCGTAAAGTCATCTATACCATTCAAGGCGACCAAGGTGCGATCACCGTTGATGATGACGACATGCAAATTGCCGTTCAGCATAAAACATCTGGGCCTGAAGTTGCGCAAGGTGCTGTGGAGTGGAAAGTGGAAAAGAGAACCATTTCGTCTGATTGGATGGATGCGAGTCATGTGAGTTGGTTCAATGCGCTATTTGAACAATTCAAGGAAGCGATCGAAAAAGACGAATATGTAGGTAAAGAAGCGAAAGAAGCATATCGCTGTATCGAGATCATTAGCAAAGCGTATGAGTCCGCGAAAAATAATTGCTTAGAACAAAAACTTTTAGGAATTCAGTCTTAAAATCGAAGGAGAGAAACGAATGAACACAAAGAACAAAATCAATATTCAAAACCCAAAAGGAAAATTAGCCATCCTTACCCCAGGAATGGGTGCGGTGGCAACGACTCTTTATGCAGGTGTTGAAGCAGTGAAAAAAGGAATTGCACTTCCCATCGGGTCATATACCCAAATGGGAAAAATTCGCTTAGGAAAGCGTACCGAGAATCGCCATAGCTTAGTGAAAGATCTCGTACCTCTCGCAGCGCTCGATCAAATCGTTTTCGGTGGATGGGATTTATTTCCAGAGAACGCTTATGAGGCTGCCTCTCATGCAAAAGTTCTTGAGAAAGAATTACTTGAAACCTTGAAAGAGCCGTTGAGCAAAATCAAACCGATGAAAGCGGTGTTTGATAATAACTTTGTGAAACGTCTTGAAGGAACCCATAAAAAGACCGGTAAGAACAAAATGGAATTGGCAGATCAACTTCGCCAAGACATCCGTGATTTCTTGAAAAACAATGGTTGCGATCGTGCAGTGATGGTGTGGTGTGCTTCTACGGAAGTGTACACCCCTCCTACTGAAGTTCACGCAACAGTAAAGTCTTTTGAAGAAGGTCTTCGCAACAACGACGAGTCCATCAGTCCTTCTCAGATCTACACTTATGCAGCTCTAAAAGAGCGCGTGCCTTACGCAAACGGTTCACCGAACGTTTCAGTTGAAATGCCTTGCATGCAAGAGCTTTCCATTGAAATGAGCACACCAATTTGCGGATCAGATTTCAAAACAGGTCAAACTTTATTGAAAACCGTAATTGCTCCAGGCTTACGCAATCGTCAGCTCGGTGTTGCGGGATGGTATTCTACCAACATTCTTGGAAATCGTGACGGAGAAGTTCTCGATGATCCAGGTTCATTCAAGTCTAAAGAAGTGACTAAAACCGGCGTGCTCAGCGATATCTTCAATAAAGAATTGTATCCTGAACTTTACGGAAACATCAGTCACGTCGTGCGGATTAATTATTACCCACCACGCGGTGATAACAAAGAAGGTTGGGATAATATCGATATCTTTGGATGGCTCGGCTATCCGATGCAAATCAAAGTGAACTTTTTGTGCCGTGATTCAATTCTTGCAGCACCTCTCGTTCTCGACCTTGCACTCTTTATGGACCTTGCAAGTAGAGCTGGGATGAAGGGTATTCAAGAATGGTTATCATTCTATTTCAAAATGCCAGTCACCAAGGCACCACTGAAACCTGAACATGATCTTTCAGTTCAGTTGTTGAAACTTGAAAACACACTTCGTTTCTTCACGAATGAAGAACTCATCAATCATCTAGGACTCACGTACTACGGAGTAGATGAAGGCGAAGAATAAGGAGCATGATGAGTCAACTGGGCTTTGCAAATCTAAATAGCGATCTTCTGTATACCTATGGTCTACTGACGCTCGCTCTTGTTTTAGTGCTTGCATACGCTGTGAAGGTTATTATTCGCGGCAAAGCTCAGTATGATCGCGTCGACCGCGAAGTCGGCTCAGCGCTTTTGAACAAAAATCTAATGGAAATGGCGTATTGGGGTTTGCAACCGATTGGTGATTTTCTCATCTTTCTCGGATTCTCTCCCAACGCCATTTCCCTTTTATCGTTTGCGTTCGGAATGGCCGCGGGCCTCTCGCTTGCATACGGGCATTTTGGATTTGCGGGTTTTTTCTCTACCATCTGTTCGCTGCTCGATTCACTTGATGGCATGGTCGCCAGAAAAACTGGAGTGGCCTCAGATTCAGGTGAGGTGTTGGATGCAGCAGTGGATCGCTATGTTGAGTTTTTCTTTGTCGCTGGTCTCATCTATTATTATCGTGAAATTCCTTGGCTCGTGATTCTGTGTTTGGCGACACTCTTAGGTTCATTCATGGTGAGTTATTCCACCGCAAAGGCAGAAGCGCTTCAAGTGAAGCCACCGCGGGGAGCGATGAGAAGAACCGAACGCGCGGTCTATCTTACCTTGGGAGCAATTCTATCTCCCATTTCAATTCAAAGTTTTGAAACGTCTGCGAACTTTCCTTCAAGCTCACTTTATCCTATCTATGCAGGGTATCCGATGGTGTTTGCACTGTTCTTAGTTGCGCTTTTTGCAAACCTTTCTGCTTTTCAACGTCTGAATGCAATTGCTTCCGCAGTGAAGCTTCGAGACGATAAAAAAGCAGATAAAAAGTGAGAGACTCAAAACGTGTCGATTAAAACTTTCTCCAAAGCTGGTGTTTCGGCCATTGCTGCAACCGTGGTTGACTTTGGTACCCTGACTGTTTGGGTGGAAGTATTTCACGGCTTTTATCCCTATGGTGTAGCACTCGGTGCTTTTTTAGGTGCGGTGACCAATTTTTTAATTAATCGCTATTGGGCATTTGATGCCCGTCATGCGCCCATTCATCATCAAGCACTCCGTTATGTTTTGGTTTCAGTCGGAAGCCTTGCTCTGAATACGGGTGGAGTATATGCAGTGACTGAGCTCACGGGTTTATTTTATTTGAAATCAAAAATTCTGGTGGCCATTGCGGTCGCCCTCTTTTTTAACTATCCACTTCAACGTTACTTTGTTTACTCGAAAGGAATCATCAATGGAAAACGCGACCAACCCGTCACAACCTAAGAATCAAAAAGCGAGCCTGAAGACCGAAGTTCCAGGCCCGAAGAGCAAAGAATTCCGCGCGCGCGAAGAAAAGTATTTAGCGCCAGGGCTCCAAGGCTTTGCTCTGATGGCTGGGATTACTGTTGAGAAAGCAGAAGGGAGTACCGTTACTGATGTGGATGGGAATACCTTTATCGATATCATTGGTGGAATTGGTGTAAACGGTCTCGGACACTCACACCCTAAATGGGTTGCTGCTGTAAAGACCCAAGCGGACCATGCCTCGGTGGGGAGTTTTACTTCTAAAGCACGGGTAGAGCTTTTTGAAAAAGTGGCCAGCAATCCACCTGCTCCCGGTGTGAATCGTATGCAGCTTTACTCGGGTGGAGCTGAGGCGGTGGAAAGTGCACTTCGCTTAGCGAAATGTCACACTGGTAAATATGAGTTTGTAAGTTTTTGGGGCGGGTTTCACGGAAAAACCATGGGAGCACTTTCGCTCATGGGTTCCGATTTTAAAGATTCAATCGGGCCAATGGTTTCTGGCAATCACATTGTTCCTTATGCCAATTGCTATCGTTGCCCGCTCAAGCTTGAGTATCCGTCTTGTGGAATGGCGTGCGTGGAACTCGCCAGTAAACAAGCGCGCATGAGTTGCGCTGGCAAGGTGGCCGCGATCATCGTGGAACCCATGCAAGGAACTGCGGGAAATATTATTCCACCCAATGACTTTTTGCCTGCAGTGAAAGAGATGGCCAAGAAATTGGGCGCACTTTTAATTGTAGATGAGATGATTACGGGCTTTGGCCGCACAGGTAAATACTGGGGATCTAGTCATTCAGGGGTTGAGGCTGATATTGTCACGCTCGGAAAACAGTTTGGGGGCGGGTTCCCGATTGCGGCACTTTTATCGCGTGATGAAATTGTAAATGCTAAGCCTTGGGGAAATCCATCGGGGTCATCGTCTAGTTACGGTGGAAATCCGCTTGCGGCTGCGGCAGCGGTTGCCTCGCTTAAAATTATTGATGAAGAGAACTTGGTCGAGAACTCACGAGTGGTGGGTGAGTATTTTCTGAAGAAGTTAAAGCCGTTGGAAGAGAAATATTCCTTCATCGGTCAGGTTCGCGGCCGTGGATTATTCTTGGCCGTTGAAATGGTGAAAGATAAAAAGACCAAAGAACCTTTCAGCAAAGTTGCGTGCCAGAAAGTATTTATGGAATGCCTAAAACGCGGCTTACTCACGATGAGTTATGCCGCAAGCTTTAGAATACAGCCTGCCATGACGATCGATACCGGAACGGTTGATCATGCGGTCGCAATTTTGGAAGAAGTATTCGCAGTGGCCGAACGAGAAGCCTGGTCTAAACTCTAAATTTATTCATGCGCCCTGGGTTTTTAAAGTTGAACGGCATGGCGTCGTTTGGCAAGTCGATCTATAGTGAAGCAAACGATGAGTGCATAAGATGATCCCCAGAGAATATCTAAGATATAATGGTGATTGAGATAAACTGCAGAAAAGCACATCAAGAAATAAAAAGACCAGGCGAATGTTCTGCCTGAACCATAACGGTGAGCATAGAATACTGATTGCAGGGGATACGCGACATGGAGGGAGGGGATAGCGCCGAAAACATCGGCGGACCGCCCGTACATTCCAGTAAAGAAATGAGTTCCAAGAAGTAAATCAAAACGAATTGCGCCGGCTGGATTTGGACCTACACTGAGATCTGCGGGCCCGAGGCCATGGAGTGCTACATACCAAGGTGGGGCGGCCGCATACCAATAATAAGTGGAATATCCAATCATGTTGACCCAAAAGAACGCCCACATCGGGCGATAGCGCATTTCAGTGATCCATTGAGGAGTGCGAAGTTTCGTTCCCTTTTTCGGTAACCAAAAACAAAAATACATGCAAAGAATGACGTAAATGGAAATAAAGCAGAGATAGAAGAAACCGCAAATCAAGTCTAGAAATGCATAGGTGTGTTTTTGCCACCATTCATTTGGAGTGAGTCGGCCAGCATCGGTGTTGATGCCAAAGAAAAATTTATCAAACGCATACGGTTCGGTCACGTGGATGGGGCCACGAATGTAGTTGGAGTAAAAACGCATGCTATCGTAAATGACTGCAACCAGGATGAGCGGCAGAAGAAAACGAAAAAGCTCCCTCACACGAGGGCCCAAATACCATAGGATCATGGCAAAGCCGGAGGCGAAAAAATGATCGACACGCAGGAAACCCGAAACGGCATAAATAAAGATGTAGAGCCCCAGAAGAAACAAGGGCATGCATTTTTGCATGGCGCTTTGGCTGGTCCACCAATTCTGCCAAATCTGAACTTCATTTTTGAAATTAAGGTGCTTTAAGTTCAGTAACTGCTTCATGAATTTTTTTCCCTTTCTTCTGTCTGCTTTCAAGGTACCAGATTAAGGCGGGTAAGGAAACGACGGCCGCAAAAACACAAGTCACTTCGCCAATGATGGCTAAGGTACCAAAGCTCACAAATGCTTGGTTGCTGGCGATAATGAGTGAGCCATAGCCTGTCACCGTAGTAAAACTAGCAAGCATCACTGCTCCACCGGTTTGTTTGAGCACGTTTAAGATCCCTGCGGCTTTTTCGGTGCGATAGCGTTGGAAAATATTTACGCCGTAATCGACACCAATTCCGAAGGTGATGGGGAGCGCAATAAAATTCAAAAAATTAATTTTAAAATGGAATCCTAAAATAAATCCGACCAGCCATAATACCCCGAGCACCAGCGCAAATGAACATTGGGCAATGGTGACGGTGTGTCTAAATAAAATAATTACGAGTAAGAAAACCGCGATAAAAGCACATAGTGTTGCTTTTGGTCCGTCGCGGACGATGGACTCAAAAAGATCAGACGTGACGGGGAGTGTTCCCGCTACCGCAGTACCTGGGCTTACACGGTCTGTAGCATCACGAATTGAGTGAACAAAGTGGATCAGATTATTACTCTTAGAGAGTTCGGTACTTAAAGAAGGTTCGACTAAGACTAGGTTCCCGAGAGCCCCCGAGTGTTCACGGAATTTGCTTTTTACCAATTCAGGGAGCTCGTCTTCAGTGAAGGGTTTAAATGATTGGTCAGAAAGAAGTTCATTCGCGAGGGTCTGGTCTTTTTGTGGTAATTCACTAAGTAGGCTCTTGGGTAAAATTCTTCGCATATCTCGTAGAATTTGTACTTTTCGCTTTTGTTCAAGCGGAACGAAATCTTCGATGGTGCTGACGTTGACGATAAAGGAAGTAGCGCCCTCTTTCTCTTTTACCTTTCTTACTTCTTCAGCAATGCGGCTTACGTCTTCTTGCTTTTTAGGAAGAATAACCACCGGTGATAGATAGCGTTGAAACACCTGGTCTGCAAATGTGGACCAATACATGGAGCCATGAAGGAGACTGTTTTTATTTCGAAGTTTCCTCATGTCGGTTTCAATCATGTTTGGATTAATTCTTCCCAGTGTGCAAACGGAGAATACGGTTAAACCCAATGTGAAAATTAGAATCTCTTTAGGATAGTTCTTGACGATACTCGCGATAAAACTTGCAAAATGCGGTATATGTTTTTTCCCAGGTTTTCTAAAAAATCCAATTCGATAAAACCCGATGATCAATGCAGGCAGTAAGGTGTAAGTTGCAATCCAACAAAGGATCATGCCGGTAAAACCAATCACCCCAAATTGCCTAAATCCTCTGAAGCTCGTTAAGATGAGTGAACCATAAGCTAGAGCCGCCGCTAAAGCTGCAACAATGGTCGCCGAGCAGGTCTTATCGACCGCTTTTGCTATACTTCTCACGGTGCCTTTTCCTAGGCCGCGTTCTTCCATAAAGCGCGCGAGGAGGATGATCCCAAAATTAATTCCATTCCCGATAATAATGCTTCCCATGAACGCGGAGTTTGCATTGAGGTAACCGACTAAGAAAAAGCTCAACCCGAAAGTCCAGAGGGTTCCCATGAGGAGTGCTAAAATCAGCGTGAGCGTACCTACCAAACTTCTAAAATAAATGATCATGGCGAGACCCACGAGCACACTTACGACCATCGTCGAGAGCGCCAAGTCTTCAATCAAGGCCTCGTGTTCTTCGATCAAATCTTGGACACCACCGGTGAATTGAATTTTAAGATCGGGGATGCTTGCGGTGGGGTTCAGGCGGGCAATAATATCGTCCACTGCCTTGCGAAGTTGCTTTGAGCCATCAATCCCAGAAGCGGCGCCGGGAAGGTTAACGAGTAGCACCCGTATTTTTTCATCGGGAGTGGCGTAAAAACCATCCGGAAAATGAGAATAGTTGTCGACTCGGCTTGTGTACTTTTTCTCAATTGCTTTAAGATCAATGGTCGGTTCAGACAAGCTCTTATTGGCGAGAATCGTCAGCGGATTATAAAGTTGAATCTCGTAATGGAGTTTGTCATCAATAAAGTTCCTGATTTTTTTTAAGTCAGCCTCTTCGACAAAAAGAGAGCGCCGTTGTTTGAAAAAATCGAGAACTTGGTCAATGCGGTATTCGGTTCCTGCAGAAACGGTAGGGGGAAGCTTTTGGACTTCTTCGGCAAGCTTGATCACGAACTCTTTTGATTCTTGGGTGTGATCAGAGAACAACAGAATGCTTAAGTTGTTGGTGGATTCGAGTCTTGATTTCACCTCATTCAGGTCAAGGACGCTTCTCGCGTCAGTGGGGAGTAACTCCTCAATTTCAGTTCTAAGGTTCGAAAACAAATGAACTGAATAGTATGCGCCGGCGGCACTGAGCCCGAGTCCAAATAAAATTACTAAAGATGCATACTGAAGAAGAAAACGGGTGATGCGGTTCATTTAGATTTTGGCTCCGCAGCTTTCATCACTACACCCGGTTCGCGAAGAGTTCGAAGTGTGCCAGTAATATTATTCAGGATGTCTTGGGCGTTTCGTTTTGAGGCATTCATTTTTTCATAAAAGAAAACACCGGTTCGCGCATCCTTACTTCCTTTTTCAAGCGGGAGTGATTTAAGATAAATATTTCCGCAGAGAAGCTTAATGTGGGAGGTCCCTTCGGTTTTTTGATAGGAGATCAGGTAGGCGAGTGGTGCGGCTGCTGTGCCTTCAGTGATTTGAAAACCCCAGCGCTCTTCCCAGTCCAAGGTCAGAAAAAATACGGGTTTAGTGTGAATTTTGATGGATTGCAATTTCGCGAAATTCTTATTTTCAATATCGCTCAGTTTGATATCTGTTTTTGGATCATCTCGTATCGTCCGTGGGTTGAGAAGTTCGGTATAAACGGTTTGGATGGTTTTATTGACTACTCCGTTAACGGTGGCCCAATCAAAATCTGGATGTTCGCCAAGCTTGTCTGTGACTTTCTCAACATGTCCTTTGTCTGTGGGATCTTTTTCAGGATCAAAAGCAGTGGGTAGCTCGCGTAAGGGATTAATTGTTTTCATTTCAAAATCAAAGCAAGGGGGCAGTTCGTCCGCTCGAGCGGCGGCGGAAAGGGTCAAGGGCCCCAGCAAAAAACAAAGATGAAGAAGCGGCGCAATACAGGCTTTCATACGGTTTCCATAGGGTAGTCAATGGCCCAGGAAATGACAAGAATTTAGTCGGTATAGAGAAGGTTCATGACGCGTAAGCCCTCAGAAAGTATACTCTTTTGAGCGGATGTCAGCAATTCAATTTTGGCGGTGAGGCGTTCTTGGACTTTGAGTCGGTAACGATCGTAATGGCTTTTCCCGAGAAGAGTTGCGCTTAAGTAAATTTGTCGACGGTCATTGGAGTCGACTACCCGCTCTACCAGTTTTCTTTCTACTAAGGTATCGACCATGCGGGTGAGTGTGGGAGCGGCAACACCCATCCATTCAGCCAGAGCTTTATGAGTGGAGGATTCTTTCGCAAGCTTTAACAAGATGCGAAATTGAGGAACGCTTAATTGTTCATCTGATGAAGTTGGAATTTGGGCGCGCATTTCGCCCCTCATAAACTGCATCATCCTAGGCGTAAGGTCTAGAATGTGTTTCGCAGATTCTTTGCTGGTCATATTTTAATGCTAGTCGATTACTGGGATTGTAGCAACTGAGTGATTTTTTTCCACAGATGCTTCTCTTCAGGAGTAATCATGGAAAGTGCTTCGCCAGACTCACCGGCTCTAGCAGTACGGCCAATGCGATGAACGTAATCTTCAGGTTGTTGAGGAAGATCGTAGTTAATGACGTGGGCAACGTGGGGAATGTCAAGTCCGCGTGATGCAACATCGGTTGCAACGAGTACTCGGGTCTCTTCATCACGGAAAGCTTGAAGGGCACGGTTACGTTGTCCTTGAGATTTTCCACCGTGGATCACGCCCACGTCCAAATTGTAAGTTTTGAGAGTGCGGCACAAGCGATCAGCACGATGTTGAGTACGCGCGAAAATAATAATAGAACCTTTACGGGCATTAATTTCGTCGAGAAGTACATCTGCTTTTTGTTTTGCATCAACACTCACACTTGATTGCTTAATTTTTTCAGCAGGTTTTGAGGTAGTTCCAACCATCACTTCAACCGGATTGCGCAAATAGTTTTGAGTCAGTTTGCGAACTTCTGGGGCAAGGGTCGCAGAGAAAAGTAAGGTTTGACGTTTAGGTGGAACGGTTTTTAAAATTTCCCTTAACTGCGGTGCAAACCCCATGTCGAGCATGCGATCGGCTTCATCGAGAACTAAGAATGAACACTTCAACAAGCTTACGGTTCTGCGGTCGATATGATCAATGAGTCGGCCTGGAGTTGCAATGATAATACGTGGGCGCTTGCTGAGCGCGCGCATTTGAGGTTGCATGCTCATGCCGCCAATGAGTACTGCATGATTTAAGCTTTTACAGTTCACGGTGAGGTCTCTGAGAACGGTTTCAATTTGAGCTGCCAATTCGCGAGTGGGTGCTAAAATGAGGCCTGTGTTTTCAGGATTTTTTAAAAGCTGAGCAACCATTGGAATCAAGAACGCGGCTGTCTTACCGGTACCGGTTTGTGCACAACCAAGTATGTCACGGCCTTCGAGTGCAGGCGCAATTGCTTGCGCTTGAATCGGAGTGGGTGTTTCGTAGTTCATCGACTTAATGGCGTCGAGGAGAATGACCGGAACATCGAGATCCTGAAATCGAGCCACTGATTTTAATGCCGATTGTGGAGCATGGGCTTTTGGAGCGCTTGCTGCTGTATGTGCATGAGCCGTTTTAGCGGGCATGTGCAAGGGGGTTGCTTTGCTTTGCGGCTTAAAGTTGGGTTTACTCACGGTTGAACCAATGACGGGAGCTGATTTCGCAGCTTTGTGATCAGGGCGTTTATGTGAATATTTGTGGTCAGCGCTTGGTTTTGCTGCGTATCCGGCTTTAGGTGCCGGTTTGGGACTGGTGGTGTTTGCGGCTTTCACCACGAATTGATTTTTTTGCATCGACTGGGTGTATCATAGATGAAGAAAACTTCACAGAGAAATCGACAAAAAGACTCAGTATTTATGTGATTCGCGCGCGATTCTGTCTCTTTAATTCGCACACGATTATGTCCCTGCCCACCAAGTCATGGATTGAATTAATTAAATACACTCGGTAGACCTAAGCTGCGTATCGGTTGCTATAGCATTTTATTAATGCT